>BAXC01000069.1 GCA_001310375.1 Bacillus sp. JCM 19041
GCACTCAAGGATGCAAATGCGCCTTGTATGTATGCATCAATCGGATTTTCAAAAAAACGCAAGTAATATGTGCCTAAAATAACAGCAAAAATACCTTCTATTGTCAAAGCGACCACTAATAAACTCCGCATCAACTTTACCAAGCCAGAAAACTGATTCTGTACACGGTTTTGATCAACCATAATAAGTAGTCGCTGAGAAAGATTCACTCTTTTCCCTAGAAGCATCCATGCAAACGTACCCAGTGTCATTATGCCAATCCCACCAATTTGAATCGCGAGGGCCAGGACGATAATTCCACCCCAATTAAATGTTTCTACTATATTGATCGTAACGAGACCGGTTACACTGACCGCGCTCACAGCCGTAAACAACGCATCCCTGTATGACAGAGAAACACCTGGTTCATGAAAGATCGGCATATAAAGCAAAATACTAAAAATAAGCATGGCGATTAAATAAGAGAGAAGGATTAACCGAAACGGGTTCCCTTTTCTACGATTCATGTGGCAGCCTCTTTTCACGTTATCAGAGTTTCATTAAATATTGCTCTTATTTTAGTGCGCTTTACTGAAGGATTCAACTTAAATTTAAAAAGTAATTGAAGCGATCAATAACAAGCAACAAAATCTGCTAAATTCGCTTTAGCGTATACTCTCTGTATTGATAATTCTCACATTTTTTTCCTCAAAAATTAGTACCCGAAGCGGTAGAAACCGCGGAGCACTCTGCTGCCTCTCTCCCACTTTCATTCTATCGTTTTTCTGTAGTGTAGTTTGAGGCACATTCGTTGTCAAACGTACTCAAGTGAAAAATGTTAAGCTTAAGTGCAGTTGAATTTCCCTTGACGAAGCAGCTAGAAAAGCTGATGATAGTTTTAGAAAAACAATGCTACAAAAATGATTACATTAAACACTTTTTTATGAAGAGTGTTTATGTACCGATTTAACTGTTTGAAAGGAGTACCAAGTGAAAGCTGTTTTTGATGATACCAAACCAATTTTCCAGCAGATTGCAGATATGATAGCCGATGACATCGTCGAAGGCATCCTAAAAGAAGGCGACAAACTTCCATCTACAACGGAGCTCTCTGCTTTTTATCAAATAAACAGAGCTACGGCTCAAAAAGGGTTAACAACACTTGTTGAAGAAGGTCTTGTTTATAAACAGCGGGGCGTCGGCATGTTTGTTCAAAAAGGAGCAAAAGCAACCTTAACAGAGCAGCGTAAACAACACTTCTACAAACACTATATTGAGCCCTTACTTGAAGAAGCAAAGCGGATTGAGTTAAACAAAAGCGAAATCATATATTTTATAAAACAATCCTTAGATTAGCGTGTGACTAGTAAAGTCTGCACGCTATTTTCGCGTCTAACCTTATTAATTACCCAAGAATTCACTCTCATAATCGCATATTTCGCCAAAAAATAAGAAAATAACAATATATTTGACAACATTTTATATACTCGTTACCATGTCACTAACTCTTTTTTTGCAAACGCTGTCACAAAAAATAATAAAAATGACACTTGAAAGGAGCACAATATGAGATCGTTCCCACTCTTAAGTTGTTGCGCAGGATGTTTTCTTCTCTTCACTGGTGGCTGCATGTCTGCAGATGATGAAAACACGTTAACTTGGATTACTGGTTCAGATTCTTCTCCCGATGCCCCCGATGAAGAAATGAGTTCTTACGTACAGCAAAACATCGATGATATTGAAGGCGATCATGGCTTCACCATGCAACATAGCATACATACATCCAACATTGATGAAGCAATGGCCCGCTTACAGGAACAAGCAACCCGAGGCCAAGCCCCCGATTTCGCTCTCATAGATGGTTATGCGATTGAACGATTTGAAGATCATTTGCAGCCACTCAATGAATTAATGGACGAATACGGAATGGATCTCGACGACTTTCTTCCCTTTGCCCAAGATGTCATGGTGGGAGATGACGGGAACGTATACGGCTTATATTTAAGCACAGATATTCGTTATGTCTTTTACGATACACGTTTTGTTCCAGAACCGCCTAAAACGTGGGATGAGGCAATGGATATTTCTCATGACCTCGTGGATCAAGGATACGAAGGACTGGTCTTACCTCTTGGTATCGGTGAAGGTACAGCTGTCACTAGCCTATGGCCACTTTTCTGGGGACAGGGAGGAGAACTAATTGATGAGAATGGACAACCTTCTTTCTACAATGAAGCCAACAAGGAGAAAATGCTGAATGTATTTAATGCGATTCATGAAGGCGTTCAATCCGGAGCTATATCACAACGAATGGCAACGAATGGCGAAGAAAATGATGGCAACGCGGAAATATCTACGGGACTCGTCAAAATGTTATATCCCGGAAGTTGGCAAATCAATACATTCCAAGACATTTTAGGTGACGATTTCGAATACTGGGACGTAGCTTCTTTACCAATGCTTGAAGGAGGCGACCAAACTTCAAGTGTAGGTGGATGGCATTCGGTATTTTCACTGAAGATCCAGACAAACAACAAGCTGCGTTTGACTTTCTTCAACGCACTTACGTTAGCGCAGAAGGGATGGCGCGTTTCACTACTCGAGATGGCTCCATGCCAGTCCGTTCTTCCGTCTATGAATCTCCAGAATTTGAACCAATTCCATTTATCGATGAATTTTTAGAAATTCTTGAAGAAGAAGGACAACCTAGACCACCTGAACAAGTCTATAACACGGTTTCTGTCCAACTACAAACCGCTATTTCTCAAGTCGTGTCTGGAAGCAAGACTCCAGAACAAGCATTGGAAGATGCATGGGAAATTGCCACGTTTGGAATGGAGGACACCGAATGAAGACACAAACGAGCTCCCAACAAGGTTTACCACCTAAAAATAAAAAGAGGTTCCTTGACACACCTTACCCCTGGCTTATCCCGTTAAGTTTACTGCTGATCGCTGTCTTCTTGTATCCGATCATTGAAATTGTCCGCATGAGTTTTTCGGATATGAATCTTGTTGATACCGAGTACGAGTATACTTTAGAATCATACGTCCGCCTTTTTACTTTACCAGGCTTTTGGCCTATGCTTGGAACTACTGGTTTCTTTGTTTTCTTTAGTGTTATCTTTCAATTATTGTGCGGGTTTATCGTTGCTTTGTTAATCGTACGTGGCGAAAGTTTGAAATTAAAAGGAACCATTGTCGTCCGTACTTCGGTCTTAGTAGCCTGGGCCATCCCCGGAGTCGTTATCGGGATTATCTTTGAAATGCTCTATACCGAAACACAAGCAGGAATTTTAAATCATTTCCTTTCACTTATCGGTCTTGGACCCATTACCTTTCTTTCCGACCCGACAATGGCGCTCCTGTCCGTCACTCTCGCTAATATATGGCGAGGTACCGCTTTCAGCATGATTTTAATGTATGCCGGTTTGCAAACGATCTCAAAAGACGTCCAAGAAGCAGCAAAAATTGATGGCGCCGGTCCCTTTCAACGGCTTCAAAACGTTATTTTGCCAGCAATCGCTCCAATCGTTTTAATTAATCTGATCATCATCTCAATTGATACATTCAATACATTTGATATGGTGATGGCACTCACTCAAGGAGGACCTGGTAATAGTACAGAAGTGATCGCATTAAGCATCTATACATCGATTTTCCAAGAATTTAATTTAGGTGTCGGCGCAGCCACATCTGTTATCTTACTGCTTATTAACATTAGTATGACGCTTGTCTACTTGCGTGTACTAGGAAAAGGGAGGAATGAAGCATGACCCCTAAAACACAGGAACGCTTGCTGAAAGTTGGTCTTTACGCAAGCTATGCCTTCATCGTCATCGTTTTCCTATTCCCTCTCTTTTGGGTTGCTTCCGTCTCGCTAAAAACGCAAAGTGAATTGTTTGAGGTCCCACCTTCTCTTTGGCCGTCAAGCTGGCAATTTGAAAATTATTGGCAGGTACTTCAAACAACACCGGTTCTCACTTATTTATGGAACTCATTCCGGCTTGTTGTACTGACCGTTATTGTTACACTAATGATTGCATTACCTGCAGCATTTGCTTTGTCTCGTTTTCAAATGAAAGGGAAAAATGCTTTTTTGCTAGTCGTCTTAATGACGCAAATGATCTCGGCAGTTGTTATATCGATTCCTTTATATCGCCTTTTCGCCAGTTGGGACTTGTTAAATAATTTTTTATTAATCTTAGCGATTTATGTCGCCGTTGTGCTTCCTTTAGCAACTTGGTTTATGAAAAATTACTTTGATACATTGCCTGAACAGATGGACGAAGCTGCAATTATTGATGGATGCACCCGTTGGCAACTGCTTACGAAGATTCTACTTCCAGTTGCCGACCAGGTATAATCTCTGTCGTTATTTTAGTAGCGGTCCAAAGCTGGTCACAGTTTGTTATTCCGTTTATCTTAATCGATGATGCTGCCCTCTATCCTGTGTCTGTTGGGGTTGTTAACTTGCAATCAACCCAAGCTCAGATTACAACTCACTATTTGGCAGCAGGTAGTATAATGTCCATCATCCCAGTCATCATCTTGTTCTTACTGCTACAACGTTATATCGTTGGCGCTTTAACGACTGGTGCAGTCAAAGGTTAATTTAAGAAAGGCGCACAAATCATATTGTGTGCCTTTTCAAATTGACAACAATAGAAGCGTCAATCGTTCTTTCACACTAGGTTTGCTCAATTTCTCTACCTCTAAATCTCCCTTATTTATCTACTTGTCCAATTTCAAGTGATAATTATCGTTTTAGATTCATAGATTAAGGTGGAAGGATGGTGAGCCAATTGAACCGATTGTTAAAATGGACAGGCACAATTGCTGCAATACTTATGACAGCGCTTCTTACGATCAGCATCTTGGCCACAAACAACACTTGGTATAGCAAAGGGATTAATTCCATAATCGATCCTCTTAAAGGCGAGGATTTGCTCTTTCTTATCTCTACAGAAAATCACTTTTTTAAACAAGCATTGCCTGAAACGTATACAATGCAATCAGCAGGCGGTTTTTTTCTTTCATCGATAACCAACTTCGATTGGAATAAGCCCGAATCACTTCTTACCCAAGGACTCCCAACCTTATCCGCTTTTGACACAACGATCATCTATGCAGGAGAAGGAACAGACGTTACAAACATGCCAAGAGAGTCCTTGCCGCCTGAAGAAGCATTAGAAGAATTAGCGAAAGAAGACAAGCCAGAAGAACCAAAAGAAGAAGAGGCTGAAGAAGGAAAAGAGGAAGAGAGACAAGAAGACCCTTCCGTCTTGATTTATCACACACACAGCTATGAATCTTACTTGCCTGAACTCGACCTGGCTGGAGAGGAAAATGGAGACTTGGCTATCTCAAGTGATCGAGATAAAAATATCACTCGTGTCGGCAATCATTTTGCCGATCGTCTGGCAGAACACGGAATTATTGCAGATGTTGATGACACTAATATGAATGCATATATGTCCGAACGAGGAATGAAAAATTATTATGCTGCATCAAGGCAAATTGTTGAAAAACAAATGGAACAACAAGAATATGATATGATCCTTGACTTCCATCGAGACTCATTAAGGGAAAAAGACACAACAATGACAATTAACAATGAAACGTACGCACGAATCCTCTTTGTTGTTGGAGAATCACACCCAAATGCTGCACAACAAGAAAAACAAGCAACAGAGTTAAATGCATTAATTGAAGAGAATTACCCTGGATTAAGTCGTGGGGTATTTAGAAAGGATAAATCACAAGGAAATGGCGTATACAATCAAGACCTTGCCGATACAGCGTTCTTAATTGAATTTGGTGGAGTTGATAATACAATGGAAGAGAGCTTGCGAAGCGCTGAAGTTGTTGCTGACATATTAGCGGAGTATTATCAGTCGAAAGAATAAGTTAAAAGCGCCTTAAATTAGGCGCTTTTTGCAATTGAAGATTAACACTAGACTACTTAATCGTTTCTATTTGTTCAAACGAGCGGACAACACCATTTAGCAATGTATGTAGAATCTCACCTGGTGCGTTGTCATCATGTCGAAATTAACTCAAAAATGTTTGCTCATCTCCTTCTGTTTCAAACCAATACTTGAATCGATAGGGGCATGAATAAGAGAAAATGTGCATAATAGATAATCTTTCTTATTAAACGGATGAATCGCTAACGTTGCTCTTCTTGTTCACACCAACAGACTTTTTCTCTCTCGACAAAAAGCTATGCAAAATCATGCCGATAACAATAAATAAAATACCTGCTAACGCCACCGGTGACGGGAATAAAGCATTTAAGAAAATCAACTCTAATAGAAGAGCAAAAATTACTTCACCTGATTGAGTTGCTTCAACTGCCGCTAACTGATTTGGATCTTTTCTTGATAGATCAGTAGCCGAGAAAAACAATAAAGTTGCAATGATGCCCGAACAGATTGCGACTAAGAACGACTGACCTACTTGACTAGCCGCTGGTAAACCATGTTGCAAAGTACCAACCACAAATAATACAATCCAAACTGGAGTCGTCATTAAAGTCATCCCAAGCACCCTTGAGAAAGTATCAATTGTTCCATTTGTAAGCTCCATCATCTTTCGGTTTCCCAGAGGATAAGAGACCGCTGCTATTAACACAGGCAAAACCGAGAGCAACAAACTTACCGAAACAGCGGATGCATGTTGTACTTGAATAAAAACTACCCCAATTAAGATAATTGCCGACGAGAAAAGGGATCGAAGCGGAATTCCTTGCCTGACTCTCACACCGGAAGAACCTTCAGTCCAAAACAAAGGTGACAGCAACAGCCCTGCTACAATTGTTAGTTGAAACGTTCCTGCTACGAGCCAACCTGGCGCATAGCCCGCCGCAAATGTAAGAGGAGCATAAAATAAAACAAACCCTACAAAACTCCAAATAAACCACGAAATCGGATTTTTTCGTATAGCCCTCCATAACGTCGAAAAACCTGTACGGTAATAGACGATTAACAATAAAAAGGGAACCATAAATAAAAAGCGCATGGAAGCGCTAAACATCCAACTACCTCCATCATTTTCCATTAATCGATTAAAGAAAAATGTAAATGCAAAGAAAAAAGCAGAAATAATACCAAGAATCATTGCCTTCAAGACTACACCTTCTTCCCAACCAATCCAATCATTATACTAATTAATCAAACATTATTGAAGCTCTCTCGAAAAAAGCGATCCCATGAAAGGATCGCTTTTGCTGCTATTCTACTAGCCCGAGGTCGTCAACTTTAATATGATCAACATTGGAGAGATTGATTAGTTCGTCACCTTTACTTGATTCCCACCAGTAGCGGTTGTTCGTTAAACTTTCCATTACATCATCCTGCGACTCACTTTGAAACTTAAATTCTTTTTCAGTTCCAGCTGAGAAAAAGAATGTAACTCGATAAAGATTCAATTTCTACACCCCTTTCCTCCATCATAAAACAAGTATGAATTGGAATTCCAGCAATAGAAGCTGTCAATTCCCCCCATTCTTTTTTGTTATGACATCTTTTCAACGATACAGTAAAATCCGTTTAGGTTGTAATATTCAAGGTATATAGTCATTTTCGACGTACGTATTGCCTTTCTTTTTGAATTGCAACCTTGTTTTTGGTCATGAGACGAAACCTCTTCATATAACGAATTGACCTTAATAAAATCAATCTGTTGCACGCGGAGAATTAGTCATTACTAATTTTCTTCCCACTCTATTCTATCGTTATATTTCCTAAATCTAGTAATCTTAATTAACACCCCTTTTAAATTACTTCTTTTTAAAGGTAAATTTATTCTTTTTATCGAAAGGGTGTTTCAGACAGTCATCTTTAGGTTATCCAAATAAGAGATTTATGTTTCCACTTACGAGAAAGGAGGTGTAAACACCAAAAAGAAAGCGATTACAATTTTGTGCCACATTTCTCATACAACGATTTTTTTCCCACATTACTCTGCCTTAAATAAGAAAGGCAGTATCATATTTTCAATTTTGTATCATATAATCTGACACTGTTGTTGAATTAAGAATCTTCCACTTTTAATCTAGTAGGATAACCTTTTGCTTCACCGCGTTTGAGACCGTAAGAATATGACATTACAGTCACAAAGGGAGGCGTTTAAATGAACCAATTGGACAGATTAAAGCTCAATTTCCAAGAAGTTGAACCACCATTATCATCGCAAGAAGCAATAGACGAGGCAACAAGATGCCTTTATTGCTACGATGCACCTTGTATTACCGCATGCCCAACAGGCATAGACATCCCCTCCTTTATCAAGAAAATCACTACAAACAATTTAACCGGCTCAGCCCGAAAGATTATGGAAGCGAACCTGTCGGGGCGAGCTGCGCAAGAGTATGCCCAACTGAAGAACTGTGTGAAGGCGCCTGCGTTCTAAATCACTCTACGAAACCGATCATGATTGGAAAATTACAACGTTACGCGACAGATTGGGCTATTCACAATGAAAAAGTATTGTTTAAATCCGGCAAACCAAAAGGAAAGTCTGTTGCCATTATCGGAAGTGGACCTGCTGGATTATCAGCTGCTCGGGAGTTAGCGTTAATCGGCTATGAAGTTACTATTTACGAGGCAGAAGCTGAAGCCGGAGGTTTGGATACCCACGGAATTGTTTCTTTTCGATTACCTAAGCGAATTTCTTTTTGGGAAGTCGAACAAGTGAAGTCCGTTGGCGTTTCAATTAAAACAAACACCCGGATTGGTGTCGATATGACTATAAAAGAATTACAAGACTCTTACGACGCTGTCGTTTTGGCAGTTGGTATGTCTAAAGTTCCATCGCTCGGTATTCCAGGTGAAGAACTAAAAGATGTGTACGATGCAATCGATTTTGTAAAAGCCACCAAAAACGGAGAACTGACTGATCAGTTTGTGAACAAACGTGGGGTTGTGATAGGCGCAGGAAATACAGCCATCGATGGAGCTACATGTGCAACTCGACTTGGCGCAAGCAATGTGAAGATCTTATACCGAAGGACTGAGGCGGAAATGACCGCTTATGATTTTGAATACACTTTTGCTAAACAAGATGGCGTTGAGTTCAGGTGGCTTCATTCACCTGTAAAGATTATTGGCGATGAATCTGGCGCGGTTCAGGCAATTGAATGTATGGAAATGAAATTAAGCGAAGCGGATACAGATGGCAGACGAAAAGCAATCCCTACAGGAAATGTGCAAACAATCGAAACGGATTTTGTTATTAAAGCCATTGGACAATCCCGATACGATTGGCTACATGAAGCAGGCATTAACACGAATAATGGTGTTGTCAAAATCAATCACAAGTATGAAACGGATATTGAAGGAGTTTATGCGTGTGGCGATGTCATCTTTGGTCATGGACAAGGTGAAGCGATGGTCGTCTCCGCTGCAGAACAAGGCAAACAAACAGCCTATGCCATTCACCAAAAACTAATTGGCCAACGCGCCGAAACAAGTGCTTAAAGGAGGAATACGATGGCAGATTTGTTTAGCAATCTTGCAGGAATCACATCTCCAAACCCTTTCTGGTTGGCTAGTGCTCCGCCAACAAACTCTGGTTATCAAGTTCAACGAGCCTTTGAAGCGGGCTGGGGTGGAGCCGTTTGGAAAACATTAGGAGAGCCGATTATTAACTCTACCTCGCGCTTTGCTGCCGTCCACTTTCAAGGACAACGTGTGGCCGGATTTAATAATATCGAATTGATCTCTGATCGACCTCTTGAAGTAAACTTGCGTGAAATCGAAGAAACGAAGAAACGATTCCCAGAGCATGCGATTATCGCTTCTTTGATGGTCGAACCAAAACAAGAAAAGTGGCACGAAATTGTCAAACAAGTTGAAGCTGTTGGTGTTGATGGACTAGAACTAAACTTTGGCTGTCCCCACGGCATGGCAGAACGAGGTATGGGTGCTGCTTCAGGTCAAGTCCCTTCTCTCGTCAGACAACAAACCGAATGGTCAAAGAAGTTGCCAAGACTCCTGTCATTGTAAAGCTCACCCCAAATATAACGGACATTACAGTGACTGCGGAAGCAGCGGTACAGGGCGGTGCAGATGCGATCAGCATGATTAATACAATTAATAGCCTGGCAGGAGTCGATATCCATTCGTGGAATACCGTACCAAATGTTGATGGTCTCGGCACGCATGGTGGTTATTGCGGTCCCGCAGTAAAACCAATTGCTCTTCATATGCTAGGAGACTGCGCAAGAAATTCTCAAGTGAACGTACCAATTTCAGGTATCGGTGGCATCTCTGATTGGCAAAGTACAGTGGAATTTATGTTAATGGGCGCAACAAACGTTCAAGTTTGTACAGCGGCGATGCACCATGGATTTCGAATTGTTGAAGATATGATTGACGGGTTATCCGCCTACCTTGATGAAAAGGGACTTGCTTCTGTAAACGAGCTTATTGGTCAGTCAGTCCATTCCTACTCTGACTGGGGTAATGTCAATTTAAACCACCAAGTTGTCGCTAAAATCAATACAGATGTATGCATCAACTGTAACAAATGTCACATTTCATGTGAAGATACGGCGCATCAATGCATTGATCGTCTTGAAGACGAGAACGGAGCGCCCTATTTAAAAGTAGATGAAGAAGAATGCGTCGGCTGTAATCTCTGTTCCATTGTTTGTCCAGTTGACGGTGCTATAGACATGGTTTCTAAATCCAATGGATTGCCACCGATGTCTTGGAACGACCGGCAAACTGCACTAACAACCACTAAACCATCACACTCTTAGGGAGGTTCACTTAATGAAAAAAATCATCGAAAACGGTACGATCGTGACCGCTTCAGAAACGTATAAAGCAGACTTATTAATAGAGAATGGAAAGATCAGCGCGATTGGCAGAAATCTTTCTACGGATCATGTGGACGAAATAATCGATGCCAAAGGCTGTTACGTCTTCCCAGGTGGTGTCGATCCTCATACTCATTTAGACATGCCTTTCGGTGGAACGGTCACAAAAGATACCTTCGAAACTGGAACAATCGCTGCTGCACATGGTGGCACCACAACGGTTATCGATTTTTGTTTAACAGAAAAGGGAAAACCACTAAAAAGTGCGATCGAAACATGGCATAAAAAATCTTCAGGCAAATCTGCAATCGATTACAGCTTCCATCTTATGATCGGTGAAATGACAGAAGATGTCTTGAATGAACTTCCATCTGTCATTTCAAACGAAGGTATCACCTCGTTTAAAGTATTTATGGCTTATAAAAATGTGTTTCAAGCCGACGATGCGACTCTATTCCAAACACTTATTAAAGCAAAAGAATTAGGGGCACTTGTCATGGTCCATGCAGAAAATGGTGATGTGATTGACTATTTAACAAAGCAAGCACTTGCTGAAGGGAAAACGGAACCTATTTACCATGCGCTGACTCGCCCCGTCGAAGCAGAAGGTGAAGCGACAGGACGTGCTTGTCAACTAACCTCTCTAGCTAATTCACAACTTTACGTCGTCCATGTTACGTGCGCTGAAGCAGTTAAACAAATTGAAGAGGCCCGTAAGCAAGGCGCTGACATTTGGGGAGAAACATGTCCACAATACTTGGTTCTTGATGAAGATGCACTGCGAAAACCAGACTTTGAAGGGGCAAAATACGTATGGTCCCCTCCCCTTCGTGAAAAACAACATCAAGAAGTACTATGGAATGCGTTAAAGACAGGTGCGTTGCAAACAATTGGAAGTGACCAATGTTCATTTGATTTTGATGGTCAAAAAAGCTTGGGACGAGATGACTTCACTAAAATTCCAAATGGTGGACCAATTATTGAAGATCGAATGAGCATTCTTTATTCAGAAGGGGTTGAAAAAGGTCGTATTAGCTTAAATCAATTTGTTGACCTTACCTCAACAAGAGCAGCAAAACTATTTGGTCTGTATCCTCAAAAAGGAACGATTACCGTCGGTGCAGATGCTGACCTAGTCCTGTTTGATCCAGCCGTGGAGCGCACACTCTCCGCGAAAACACATCATTTAACTGTTGATTATAGTGCATTTGAAGGAATGCAAATTAAAGGAGAACCTCGCACCGTTCTCTCCCGAGGCAACGTTATTTTACGCGATCAATCCTATGTTGGCTCTCCAGGAGATGGGTCCTTTATTAAGCGAGCAGCATATGGAAAAACACTGGCAGATGAACTAGTAGGACAGCTTTAATGACACAGGGGCAACAAAGCAATTCGACGCAGCTAAAATCAAAAACAAGTCATTTGAAGTCACCAGACTTATTCCCAATTGGTTTACAAAAACGCACAATGACAATGACTGGTTTTTCAATTCTTTGGGTAAGCATGGCCGTCGTCCTTGCTGCCTTTGCGATCGGTGGGGATGCCATTCAACAACTACCTCTCCACCTCGTCATTCTCGCAACGATTGCCGGTTCGGTCGGCATTGGCATTTGCATGACGTTAACTGGCGATATCGGGATTGAACACGGTCTCTCGTTCCCGGTTTACTTACGTGCACCTTTTGGCACGATCGGCACGCATATTCCATCAATCGTACGCGGACTCGTTGCTTCATGCTGGTTTGGCGTAAATACTTTTTTTGGTGCCACTGGCATCAATGCAATCATGGTAATGCTTTTCGGTATTGACCAGTGGTTTATCTGCTTCCTTGTTTTTGCTGCCCTGCAATTGTTTAATACAGCGTTTGGCATAAAAGCGGTTGAACGCTTTGCCAATTTCGCTGCTCCAATCATCGTCTTGATTTCTGGCTGGATGTATATGACTTATCCGAACAAGCTCAATTAGCGGGACGCGACGTTTGGGGGTGGGTCGAGACACCAGCATTAGGCACTGCGGCAATTAGCGCTTTTGCGCTTGTGGCGATGGCAACAATGGGATTCTGGGGTACACTGGCAGCTGATATGCCTTCGCTATCACGGTTTATTCAAGCTCCAGCTTATGAACGAAATTGGTTTAAACGCAACAGAGGTCAGTTAATCGGTAGCCTTATTGCAATGCCAATCGTCCATACGTTTATGGTCATTGTAGGGGCGGTTTCCTATGCAGCCGTTTTTATTTCTAACCCAGTAGATGCACTATTGGAAACAACAACCAATGTCTTCTTCCTTGGCATCTTGATGATGATGATTGCTCTTGCCCAGTGGTCCACCAATACGTCTTCTAATTTAATTCCAGCTGCAACCATCTTCTCAAACCTTGGTGGCCTCGCGTTCCTTTTTGGGCAGGTGTAATCTTCGCCGGCTTAATTGGAGTGCTTGTTCAACCGTGGAATCTGTTTGAAATTATTGTGCCAGCTTTATTAATTGTTGGTGGTATTTTGGCGTCCATTGTCGGCATCTTAGTAGTCGATTACTACTTAATTCGTAAACGCCGTGTAAACGTCACAGCCTTGTATGAAGAAAATGGACAATATCATTACTGGCACGGTCTTAATATAGCAGGCTTCTATCTTGGATTGCTGGTGGAGCTGTCTCACTCCTATTTCCGAACTATTCGTTTCTAGTTGGTTTTTTTATCGGTGGATCCGTCTATTATGTTAGCGCAAAATACTGGTGGTTTAAGAAGTATAAACAAGCTGAGCTTGAAAACCCCAATGATGATACTTACTTAGGTATTACAGTTGGACGAAACTGGCAGATCGATGACGATGCCCTATAAAAAAGAAACAGCAATCCATCTAACAAAAAGGAGAACATCTATGGCTGAAAAGATCTATACGAAAAAGAAAGACATGAAATTGATGTAGTCATTGCTGAAGGTTTTCAGATTCAATCGATCACAGACCATTTAAATGGTTCCGATGTTTTATTCAAAAAAGACAGTCTCACAAAAAAAATGACTCTTGCTAATGCAAATGCACGAAAATATGCATCAACTTTGCTCTTTCATCAGTAAATCTGAGTCCACTTTTACTAGGAGGCTTTACTAAATGAAAACAGAAAAACTTGCAATTAATGGCAAGCGATTACAGAAGACATTAACTGAGTTTGCTCAGTTCGGACGTACAGCGAACAATGGCGTGACCCGACTAGCACTCTCTGAAGAAGACATAGAGGCGCGCACTTATTTTCGTGATCAATGCGAAGCGCTTGGACTTCAAGTACGTATTGATGATCTTGGTAATATGTATAGCTTGCTTCCAGGTAAGAATCCAGACAAACCACCTGTTTATATTGGATCTCATCTTGATTCAGTTAAGCGGGGTGGGCGGTTTGATGGTGTACTCGGAGTTGCCGCCGCACTCGAAGTTATACGCACGATCGTTGACCATACTATAGACGTGAATACACCGATTGGCATCATTAACTTTACGAATGAAGAAGGTGCTCGGTTTGAACCGTCGATGATGGCATCAGGCATTCTATCTGGGAAGTTTGATAAAGAAACGATGTTTAACAAAACGGATCCGGAAGGCGTAACCTTCGCAGAAGCTCTTAGAGCAAGTGGATTTGAAGGAAAAACAGAAAACCGTCTTGGTGAGGCTACAGCTTTTGTTGAACTTCATATTGAACAAGGACCTGTTCTAGAAGCTGGAGAACTAAAGATAGGAGTAGTTGAATGCGTTGTGGGAATGTGTTGTTACGAAATTGAAATTACAGGCACTTCCAACCATGCGGGTACGACACCACAACGAATGCGTGAAGATGCGCTGACCGCAGCGAATGTCTGTATGACTGCTTTTCATGAGAGGCTTTCTAAGCTCGACCCAGCACTTGTTTATACGATGGGGCGCTTTAATGTCTATCCCAACATCCATACCGTTATCCCAAATCGAGTTGTTTTTTCAATTGAAGCAAGACACCAAGATGAACAAGTGATCAAGGAAGTAGAAACAATTATTTCCGAAGTTATCGAGGCATGTCCTTTAGAAAGTAAAGCAACAAAGCTGTGGGGACGCGATACCGTTTGGTTTGACCCGACTATTGTTAAAACCATTGAAGAAGCTACACAATCAATTTCACACCTCTACAAGCGTATGGTAAGTGGTGCTGGACACGACGCCCAGTTTATTGCCTCAACTGTGCCGACAGCGATGATTTTTGTCCCAAGTATTAAAGGAATTAGCCACGCTGAAGAAGAAGAGACTCCTTGGGAGGATTGCGTAAATGGCACGAATGTCCTTCTTGAAACAGTATTAAAGCTGTCAAATTAGCTTGGGGAGGTTTTTAGATGAACGCCGAGACAAAAAAAGACGTATGCAGAGAAAGATAGTCAGTATGTATGGCACGCTATGAAGCCTTATCAACCAGAAGGGAAAACATTGGTGGCAGAGTCAGGCGAAGGTTCATGGTTTACTGATACCGAAGGCAACCGTTACCTTGACGGCGTATCTGGTTTGTGGTGCTTAAACCTCGGGCACGGACAGACCGAAATGATTGATGCTGCAGCAGAACAAATGAAATCACTTGCTTATTTTCCATTATCATTTGGCCATAAACCGGCAATTGAACTGGCCGAGAAGCTTGATTCTCTTCTCGGAGGAGGCTATCGTACGTTCTTTGCCAATGGCGGCTCTGACGCGAATGAAACAGCTTTTAAAATTGCCCGGCAACACCATAAACAAACTGGTAATCCTGAGAAATATAAAATCATCTCTCGATACCGAGGTTATCATGGCAATTCACTTGGCGCACTCGCGGCCACTGCACAAGCAAATAGGAAAATGAAATACGATGCAAGCTTGCCTGGATTCTTGCATATCCCACCTCCCTATGCGTACCGCAGTAGTTTTGGTTCTTACGAAGATGATGATCAACAAGCAGCAGACTATTTAGAACAAGTGATTATGTGGGAAGGTCCCGAAACGGTTGCCGCTTTTATTATGGAGCCCATCATTTCTGGTGGCGGCGTCATCCATCCACAATCGGACGTTTATTACAAAAAAGTCCGTCAAATTTGTGATCGCCATAATGTTCTTCTTATTTTGGATGAAGTTGTTTCTGGATTCGGACGGACTGGTAAATTATTTGGCTATATGCATGGAGAGTCATTTTATCCAGACATCATTACACTTGCCAAAGGATTAACGTCAGGTTACCTTCCTCTTGGTGCAACATGTGTTAGCGAACGCATTTATGAATCGTTTAAAGAAGAAGGAAACAAAAATCATTTCCGTCATATCTCTACGTACGGCGGTCACCCTGCATCTTGTGCAGTTGCGCTAAAAGCGATTGATATTATTGAGCGAGAAGGCATCGTTGATCGGGTCGCATCACTTGGCGATCAAATACTTGGAGAACTACATCAGCTTTCAAATCATGAACTTGTTGGAGAAGTACGTGGTGTTGGTTTTCTATATGGAATTGAACTCGTCACAGACAAAAAAACAAAACAACCTTTGTTCGAAGAAAAAATGAAGACCATTGTTGGTGCCTGCCAGAAAAAAGGCCTAATTATCGGCAAGAATGGTGATACAGTACCCGATGGTGGTAATGTTCTTATTATTGCCCCACCTCTAACTTCGACTGAAGAAGATTTGCAGTTCTTAGTCAAAACCATTAAAGACGTATTTGCTGACATCATTTAAACAAAAATGATCCAGCACCTTCTTTTAGGTGCTGGATCACGTCATTCCTTTCAATAAGCTTTTGTCGTTGAACGCCGTACAAGCTTATGCCCTACCATCTTGCAGCTGCAGGTAAATCAGGTGTTTGAATATGCTCTCTAAGAAGTTCAGCTGCTTGAAACCCAAGTTCAAAAATATGAATATCGAGTGTTGTCAGTGGTGGGTTTGCTAGTTCTGACATTAGCACGTTATTAAAACTGATAACGGATACATCATTTGGCACATCATAGCTCATGCTTTGAAGCATACGCAAGACACCAAGTGCCATTAAATCATCCGCAACAATGATGGCACTTGGCGGGTCTTGTTTTGCCATCAGTTCAATAACAGCTTGTTCCCCACCTTCAAACACCTCATCGTGGTAGACCAAATACTGTTCATTAACTGACACACCTGCTTCTCCTAGTGCTTGGCAATAGCCCTCTTTGTGGTCAAGAGTGACATACGCATCTTCTCGTCCGCCAATAAAACCAATTTTCTCATGCTTTAAAAGCAGCAAATATTCTGTGACCATCTTTGCGGCTTTAATGTTGTCGTTGTTCACGTATGAGACAGTGTCTTCAAGTAATTCGGGAGGCGCCCCACAACAACAAACGGAAATTTCTCTTCCAAAAGAAAAGGGATGACGGAATCGGCCTTTGTTGAGTAAAGTAAGATAATTCCATCTACACGTCGGCTATGAACCATTTCCTTCACTTCTTCTAAGATGTCCGCTTCTGTTTGTCCTGTTGAAAGATATAATCCATACTTACCTTCATTGGCTTGAGCTGTAATCCCTCGAAGAACTTCTGGAAAAAACGGATTGTGGAATGGTGCATAAGAAGCGCTTGGCATAATGACACCAACCACATTTGTCCGCTTGTTTACAAGATTTCTGGCATGCACATTCGGATAATAGCCTATTTCCTCCATCACCGCTCTTACTCGCATTTTTGTTTTTGCACTGATCTTAGGGCTATCTGCGATGACACGTGATACAGTGGAAGGAGCTACACCAGCCTTTTTCGCTACGTCTTTAATTGTATTCGTCAATGGGTTTCCATCCTTTTAGCCGAACACCACATGACTTGGCTCAGCTTACATACTTTCCCTCTATCATCGCCCACAACTAACTAGTTTGTCTAGCGCTTTTCGTTCCGATAAACCCGTGCTTCATATGGTTTTAAGGTACCTGTTAGCGACTCTTTGTAATTCCCTAGTAATAGCGCACTTTCTTCTGGTCCTTGATAAGCCTTTGTTTCCTCAGACAAATTTACTGCAATCGTAAAAGTTTCATCTTGGCTAATCCGTTCATATACAAACAGTTCTTCGTCACTTACATCCATTAGCTTGTATGTCCCATATGAAAGTGTTTCAAACTGTTTACGAATATCGATCATTTTTCTGTAGTAAGACAAAATCGAATCCTTATCGTCTTTTTGCGCTTCGACATTAATCGTGTTGAAATTTGGATTTACTTTCATCCACGTTTGATCGGCTTTACTAAAGCCTCCGTTTTTCTCGTTTGTCCACTGCATCGGTGTTCGTGAATTGTCACGCCCTTGCGCCCAGACAACTTCCATAATATCTTTATGTTCGTGACCTTTTGCTTTTTCTTGGTTGTAATAATTACGCATCGATACATCATCATAGTCTTCAATCGAATCGAACTGGACATTCGTCATTCCGATTTCTTGTCCTTGATAAATAAACGGTGTTCCTTTCATAAAGAAGTACATTGTTCCAAGCGCCTTGGCACACTCTTTCCAGTACTCAACATCATTCCCCCATGAGGAAACCGTTCTCGTTTGATCATGGTTTTCAATGAATAGTGCGTTCCAACCAACACCCTCTAAACCATACTGCCATTTCGATAACGCTTCTTTTAAAGCAGGGACATCTAATTTCTCATCTGCATCTTTGCTCCATAAACCAAGGTGTTCAAACTGGAACACCATATTAAACACACCATTATTTTCTCCAACCCATGCTGCAACGTCGTCTGGATTTTCCATCCGCACACCGTTTGCTTCGCCCACTGTCATCACGTCATACTTATCTAACGTTTCTTGCTTCATTTCCTGCAAGTGTGTGTGAATACCAGGGCGATTCATGTGACCGTCAAATGATTCAACAAAGTCTTCCCCTGTTTCATTTGGCAAATCAGGCATTCCTTCAATTTTCTTAATGTGGCTAATCGCATCCACCTGAAACCATCAATCCCTTTATCCATCCACCAATTCATTGTCTCATACAAAGCAGAACGAACATCTGGATTTTCCCAGTTCACATCGGGCTGCTTCTTTGAGAATAGATGTAAATAATATTGCTCTGTTTCTTCATCCCATTCCCACGCAGATCCATTAAAAATAGAAGCCCAGTTATTTGGCTCTGACCCATCTTCTTTTGCGTCACGCCAAATGTACCAATCTCTTTTCTCGTTTTCTTTTGAAGAGCGAGATTCAACAAACCATTCATGCTCATCAGATGTATGGTTTATTACTAGATCAATAATTAACTTCATTCCTCGCGCATGGACTTCTTTAAGCAACTGATCGAAATCAGCCATTGTTCCAAACTCGGCCATAATTGCTTTATAATCACGGATGTCATAGCCATTATCATCATTTGGGGAATCATACATAGGACTGAGCCAAATGACATCGATTCCAAGCCACTTTAAATAATCGAGTTTTTTAATGACTCCTTGAAGATCACCAATTCCATCATTATTCGCATCATAATAGCTGCGTGGATATACTTGGTAACAAATTGCTTCTTTCCACCATTGTTTATTCATGTTAAAAACTCCTATCCATTAGTAAAACATTTTGTTCTCTCTTTTTTCTGGTATTATCCTTTTCTATTTAATGAACTTTAAACAAGGTAACAGCCAACTATTTTACCCTTTTGTAGCACCAGACGCCAGCCCAGAAATCAAGTACCGTTGTAAGAACAAGAACACAATTGCAATTGGTACTGCAATTAAAACGGCTCCAGCAGCAAACCGGGTAAAATTATTAGCAAACTGGTCATTAACAAAATTAAACAAACCAAGTGCGAGTGTATAATTTTCCGGACTACGCAAAACAATTCGAGGCAGAATAAAATCCATTAATGGATTCATAAAGTTGAATAAAGCAACAACTGCAAGAATTGGCTTTGCAAGTGGTAGGATAATTGTAAAGAAAATCCTGAAGTGACCAGCACCATCTAATTTCGCCGACTCATCAAGTTCTTTTGGCAGCGTGTCAAAGTATCCTTTAACTAGAAACGCATTCATCGGAATGGAGCCCCCAACATAAATCAAGATTAAGCCCCAGAGCGAGTCTAGAAGTCCCATTGTATTTAATAAAACATAAATAGCTACCATCGCCATCATAACGGGAAAAATTTGCAAGACTAGAAAAAGATAAAGCCCATTCTTCTTTCCAACAAACTGATACCGTGAAAAAGCATATGCTGTAAAACAAACAACAATTGTGGAAAGAATTGAAGTGATTGTGGCTACAAACAGTGAGTTCTTATACCACGTTGTATAATTGCTTTGTTCACTGAAGAACAACCAGCGATAATTATCGAGAGACCACGAATCTGGCAGAAGACTCGCGCCATAAATATTGGTACCAGGGTTTAATGACAATGCGATTGTCCAAATCAGTGGGTATGCGATAATTACAAACATAAAGAAGATAAACGTATACATAAGAAAGACTTCAATTTTTGATTTTGTTTTCATCTTCATAGCCTATTTATCCTCCTTAAACGACGCGCTCCGACGGAACTGGAATACTGCAAACAACGCTACTAAAATACCTATAATAATTGAAATTGCCGCTGCCATACTGTACTGTGAATTCTCGAATGCAAGACTATACACCCAAGAAATTAAAATGTCGGTACTGCCTGCACTCTGACCGCGAACCGGAGGTCCACCTTCGTTAAATAAGTAAATTAAATTAAAGTTATTAAAATTCCCAGCGTATTGCATAATTAGAAGTGGTGCGGTAGCAAACAACACGTGCGGCAGTGTAATGAAGCGAAACTTTTGTACACGGCTTGCTCCGTCCATATCGGCCGCTTCATACCAATCATCAGATACACTTTGCAAAATCCCTGTAAACAAAGCAAAAACAAACGGGAACCCTAACCATGTCTGAATCATAATAAGTGCCATTCGTGTATAGAACGGATCAGACAACCATGGTATCGCTGTATCAAATAACGGCATTAATAAGTCACGGTTAATTGCTCCAAACCCATCGTTAAATAACGCTGCAAAGATAAGGATGGTTACAAAGCTTGGTACCGCCCACGGTAAAATAAGTACTGTACGGATCAATTTTTTATATTTAATTCGTTTATCATTCACGATAACCGCAAGGAACATGGCAAGTGCAATTTGTAATGTTGTTGCCACAACAGTCCAAACAATGGTCCAAGAAAGTACAGAGAAGAACGTATTGCGCCAAATCGGAATGGTCGCTAAGTCAATAAAATTTTGAAAACCTACCCAGTTCAATACATTTCGTGGAGGCGCATTAAATAAGTTATAATCTGTAAATGCTAAAACAACCATATACAAAAGCGGAAACACAACCGCAATAATTAACAGCGCTAAACCAGGTAAGACAAGTAAGTACGGAAACCCTTTATCCCATGAATGACGCGTTCGTTCGCGCATCGTCTGGATCGCTTCCCCGTTTTGCCGCTTAATCGCTACTTTTTTTGCATCCTTTATGTTTAACACAAGTAAGACAAGTGCAAATGCAGTTAAAAATAAAGCAACTAATCCTTGGCCAATTAATACACGTGAATCATCAACGCCTGACCACGTACCTAAAGTGACAATTCCCCAGTAACCCATGTTAAACAAATCATAAAAAACCGTAATAAACGCGAGTGTAACAAATAAGAAGATACCACCCTTTAACCACTGTCGGTTATAGAGCTGACCGAGACCAGGAATAATGGACAACATGCCAGCAAGCTTTGGGTTATGATTCGTCTGCTTTAGCTCTGTCTTCATTATTTCCCCGCCCCCATAATTTCAATTTCATCTTGAATCATTTGAACTGTTTCCGTTAAGACATCCTCTACATCTTCACCTTGAGATATAAATACATTCGCATCCCCCATTGGTCCCCATACAGCTGATACTTCTGGTACATTGGCATAAAGTAGGCATACTCAAGTTGCTCAACAAATCCATCATAAAGCTCCTCATCTAAGTCCACTTCAGCCCGTGCTGGAATTTCACGCGTGTGTTCAAAAAATGTGGCAGCGCTTTCTTCATTTGTCATAAATAAAGCAAGCTCTTTTGCCCAGCTAATATGATCACTATATCCATTCACCATCCATGCTTTTACACCGGCAAGAGATGTCATATGTTCACCATTAATTGTTGGGAGAGGGGCTGTTTTTACCGAATCTCCAAGTTCGCTTCCATATTCCGCGATATTCCACGGACCAGAGAAAACCGCTCCTACACTTCCATCAAGAAACAACCCATTTAAAATGTCAGCGTTTAAGTTATAAGGCAAATAGCCTTTCTCAAACCAGCTTTGCATCAGTTCCCCACCTGCAATTGCGCCTTCATTGTCTAGACCGATATCTTGTGTGTTATAATCGTCGCCTTCTTCAGCAAAGATATAACCACCGTGCGCCTCATAAAGTGGATAGGAAAAATACATCTCCTTTGACTCTAATAAGAATCCGTATTCATCTGCATTCGGGTTTGTAAAGGATTCACCTAGTTGCTCTAATTCCTCGACTGTCTCTGGCGCTTCTTCAACAATGTCGGTATTGTAGAACAACGCATATGTTTCCACCGATGCTGGAATACCGACCAATTCTCCTTCATAGCTAAGCGCTTCCAAAGAACCATCAATATAACCAGCTTGTTCTTCAGCTGTTAATTCAATATCAGCTGCAAGTCCTTGTAAAGCAATATTTCCAACCATATCATTTGGTTGATAAAACAGATCAGGTCCACCACCCGCAGGAGCATCTAATGACATCGCTTCCAATTGATCGCCCATACTAAACGGTGTAATACGTACTTCGATCCCTGTCTCCGCTTCGAAGCGATCACCTATTTCTCGATAAGCAACAAGAGATCGTTCATCATCATTTACCCAAATACGTAATGAGTCTGGTTTATTTGCCTCTGTCGCTTCCTCCGGCTCTAACTCATCTACAACTCCTGTACGATCTGGACCACATGCCCCAAGCAATCCAATTACTGCCAACACGCTTATACTTTGTTTCCATTTATTCATCTATAACCCTCCCTTTTACGTATTACACCCCACGGGCAAACGTTTGCATTTTTGTATATAAGAATTGCATAAGGATTTCACACTTAGTATATATGCACTACTAAGAATAAACAATACCTAAATAGTAATTTAAGAAATCGTT
>BAXC01000070.1 GCA_001310375.1 Bacillus sp. JCM 19041
CCGCAGCCTTGCTAAAGAAACGATTTAATGTAGGACATGGTGTACACATTTACATTACAAAGCGAATTCCGGTAGCCGCAGGCTTGGCAGGCGGAAGCAGTGATGCAGCGGCTACATTAAAGGGACTTAATGAATTGTGGCAACTTGGCCTAACAATCGATGAATTGGCAGAGCTTGGAGCAGAGATTGGTTCAGATGTTTCGTTTTGTGTTTATGGTGGGACTGCGTTAGCCACGGGGCGCGGGGAACGTATTGAAGCCTTGCCCGATCCGCCGCCGATGTGGGTTGTGCTGGCAAAGCCACCTATTGGTGTGTCGACTAAAGATGTATATGGTGGATTAAATATAAAGACCGCCAGGCATGCAAAAACTGCTCAGATGATCGAGGCCCTGCATCGCCAGGACGAGGAAGCTATTTTTTCTCTTTTGCATAATACACTCGAGGATGTAACACTGAAGATTCATCCTGAAGTTGGGCATATTAAAGAACAGATGAAACGTTTTGGTGCAAATGCAGTTCTAATGAGCGGCAGCGGGCCAACAGTTTTTGGGCTCGTTGAAAAAGAGTCAAGAGTCAATCGAATTTATAACGGCCTAAGAGGGTTTTGTGATAATGTGTATGCCGTGCGTTTAATACGTTCAAGCGAAACTTGTCCAAACACGGATGAAAATGGTATGTTATAAGTAAATGATTCGGTTATAGCGCGGAGGGATTATGAAAAAGTTAAAGCGCAGTGGGCGCCTCGTTGATATGACATATTTTTTGCTACAGCATCCACATGAAATTGTGTCGCTTACGTATTTTTCTGAAAGGTATCAAGCGGCTAAGTCTTCTATTAGTGAAGATTTAGTTATTATCAAGGAAATGTTTGAAGACGAAGGATACGGAGCGCTTCTGACAATACCCGGAGCAAGCGGTGGCGTGAAGTATATGCCAAAAATGAACCAAGAAGAAGCCGAGGATCTAATAAATAAGCTTGTACTAGATTTAAATAAACGCGAGCGTATTTTACCCGGTGGATACTTGTATATGATGGATATACTTGGTAATCCGAAATTAATGCATGATGTAGGCAGGTTGTTTGCGGCTGTTCTGCATGATAAGCAAATTGATGCAGTGATGACTGTTGCAACCAAAGGTATTCCGCTGGCTTATGCTGTTGGCCAGCATTTAGGCGTGCCAGTAAGTATTGTTAGAAGGGACCATCGGATAACGGAGGGCTCTATGGTAAGTATTAACTATGCTTCTGGATCATCTGATCGGATCCAGACAATGACACTTGCAAGAAGGAGTTTAGCTCCTGGTTCAAAAGTGTTTATTGTAGATGATTTCATGAAAGCTGGCGGTACGCTTAGGGGTATGTCGATTTGTTAGAAGAGTTCGAGGCAGATCTAGTTGGCATTGGAGTTCTTGTTGAGTCAACAGAAGTGAACGAACGGTTAGTTGATGATTATGTGTCCTTAACGAAATTAACTGATGTGAATGTACGCGAAAAGAGAATTGATGTATCAGAGGGGAATATCGTTAAGAAATTAAACGTTTAAATTGGGGGAAATAACATGCAAATTGTCCACACAACAAATGCGCCACAAGCAATAGGTCCTTACTCACAAGGGATGATCGTCAACAATATGTTTTATAGTTCTGGTCAAATCCCTTTAACACCTGAAGGGGAGTTAGTGAACGGAACAGTAGAAGAACAGACGCACCAAGTTTTTGCTAATCTTAAAGCTGTTTTAGCGGAGGCTGGATCTTCATTGGGGAAAGTCGTAAAGGCGACTGTTTTTATTAAAGATATGAATGACTTCCCACAAATTAATGATGTTTATGGGACTTATTTTTCAGAACATAAGCCTGCTAGATCTTGTGTAGAAGTCGCTCGTTTACCTAAAGATGTACTAATTGAAATTGAAGTTATTGCCTTAGTTTAGGAGAAAAACACCTACCCTTTTCATGATGAAAAGGGTGTACAGCTTGTCGACAAAGTCCCGTAAAAACGAGATTGTCGACAAGTTTTTTTAATGCAAATGGCGATGTTTTGAATCGAAAAACTTGTTATTCACTGCTGATGCTAGATATAAGACGTCAAGCATACAATTGGAGTTAAAATACCTCTAAGATTTTATCTCAGAGGTATTTTGGCTATGGTCTGAACATCCTTCTCACAATGAATAGGATGTTTTTCTCTATTTTGCCAAAAAAATTAGTAAAAAGATTTGAAATTTTGAAGGGGATTATCTATTTATCACGAATAATTTATACAGATTACCAATAAGAGAGGTGACTAACATGGAGATTACTGACGTTAGACTTCGCCGTGTCAATACTGAGGGAAGAATGCGGGCGATTGCATCCATTACAATGGATCAAGAGTTTGTTGTTCATGATATTCGAGTGATTGACGGCAACAATGGTCTATTTGTAGCCATGCCCAGTAAACGGACCCCAGACGGAGAATTCAGAGACATTGCTCACCCAATTTCCTCTAAGACAAGAGAAAAGATTCAGGTTGCTGTTATAAAAGAATATGATCGAGTTGGAGAATATGAAGACGCTGACAAATATGAAGAAGCTGGGGCTTCTTAAAAACATATGTGTTTTAAATAAAAAGCCAGCCTGTAAATTTACAGGCTGGCTTTTTATGGAAGCTTAAAACAAGTGTGTAAAGACATGTCGACACCTTGAAATAGAGCCATTTTTAAAGTATAGTCTTAGTGATAAAGAAAGCCTGGAGGGGAATAATGAGCGGTAGATTTGCGGTTATTTTAGCAGCAGGCCAAGGAACTCGTATGAAGTCTAGACTTTATAAAGTTCTGCATACAGTGTGCGGAAAGTCGATGGTCGAGCATGTTGTGGACCAAGTTGCTGCACTTGATTTTGATCAAACTGCGGTAATTGTCGGCCATGGAGCTGAGCAAGTAAAAGAGACAGTGTCCGGAAGTGTTGAATTTGTTTTACAAGAAGAACAACTTGGCACTGGGCATGCAGTGAAGTGTTCAGAGCATTTGTTTGTGAGTAAAGAAGGCACAACAGTCGTGCTTTGTGGAGACACTCCACTTATTACCTCGTCTACTATTAAGAAATTAATGGAGGCGCACGAAAAAGAAAAAGCAAAGGCCACTGTACTTACGGCATTAGCGGAAGACCCAACTGGATACGGACGTATCATCCGCAATAACAGCGGACAAGTGGAGAAAATTGTCGAACAAAAAGATGCGTCGACGGAAGAAGCAGCAGTAAAGGAAATAAATACAGGTATATTTTGCTTCGATAACCAAATGCTTTTTCAAACGTTAAGTGAAGTGAAAAATGAAAATGCCCAAGGTGAGTATTATTTACCAGACGTTATTGAGATCCTTAAATCTAAAGGTAAAAAGATTGCAGCCTATCAAGCGGATTCACTCGATGAAACACTTGGAGTAAATGATCGAGTTGCGCTTTCAAAAGCGGAAGAATTGATGAAGTTACGTATTAATGAACATTGGATGCGTGCAGGAGTTACATTTATAGATCCAAAAACAACGTATGTATCAGCTGAAGCAAGCATCGGCCAAGATACGATTCTGTATCCCAATACAACAATTAAAGGTCCATCAATAATTGGTGAGGACTGTGTTATTGAATCTGGTTCAGAGATTCATACGTCTAAGCTCGGAAATGACGTCTGGGTCCGTAGTTCACATATTGTTGAGAGCACTGTTGAAGCAGGTACAGCAATTGGACCTTTTGCGCATATTCGTCCTGACTCAGAAGTGGGTAAGGATGTAAAAATTGGTAATTTTGTTGAGTTAAAGAAAGCGAAAGTAAGTGACCGTAGTAAAGTCTCCCACTTAAGCTATGTGGGTGATGCTCTAGTAGGAAGCGATGTCAATATAGGCTGTGGAGTAGTGACGGTGAACTACGATGGGAAGAATAAAAACCAAACGATTATAAAAAATGGTGCGTTTGTTGGTTCTGGTTCGAATTTAATTGCGCCAGTTGAAATTGGAGAAAATGGATTTGTGGCAGCAGGATCAACAATTACTGATGATGTTCCTAACCAAGCGCTATCTATTGCTCGTTCGAGACAAGTTAATAAAGAAAACTATGTAAAATAAGAGTCCTGAGAATAACTGGAGGTAACGCATCAAATGGCAAACTATAGCGATCCAAGCTTAAAGGTGTTTACGCTTAATTCCAATAAAGCTTTGGCGGAAGAAATAGCACAGCATATCGGAATTTCACTAGGTAAAAATTCAGTCATGCGCTTTAGCGATGGCGAGGTTCAGATTAATATTGAAGAGAGTATCCGTGGTTGTGATGTTTACTTAATTCAGTCAACATCTGCACCTGCAAATGAGCACTTAATGGAACTTTTGATCATGATTGATGCTTTAAAAAGAGCATCTGCTCGCACAATTAATGTGGTCATTCCATATTACGGCTATGCACGCCAAGATCGGAAAGCGCGGGCGCGTGAACCAATTACTGCAAAGCTTGTGGCAAATCTCCTGGAGACAGCGGGAGCGACTCGTGTACTAACAATTGATTTGCATGCGACGCAGATCCAAGGATTTTTCGATATTCCTGTAGACCAACTTATGGGTGTGCCAATTCTGTCTGATTACTTCGAGAGTAAAAAGCTTGATGATATCGTTATTGTCTCTCCTGATCACGGTGGTGTTGTACGCGCTAGAAAGATGGCAGACCGCCTTAAAGCACCAATCGCCATTATTGATAAACGCAGACCGAAGCCGAATGTATCAGAAGTAATGAATATTGTTGGGAATATAGAAGGAAAAACAGCGATTATCATTGATGATATCATCGATACAGCAGGAACTATTACACTTGCGGCGAATGCATTAGTAGAGCAAGGTGCTAAAGAAGTGTATGCGTGCTGTACACACCCTGTTCTTTCAGGACCTGCGGTTGAACGTATTCGCAACTCTAAAATCAAAGAGCTTGTCGTAACAAATACAATCGCATTAGAGGAAGAGAAAAAAGGCGCGAATATTACAGAACTATCGGTAGCAGGTTTAATGGCAGAAGCAATTATTCGTGTGCATGAGGACGCGTCTGTATCCACTCTTTTTGATTAAGTTTCTAAGGTATGGACTAGGAATTACGTAAAAAAATCGATCAGCACTGTTTGAAAACCAAGCTTTGGGGGAACACAAATAATAGACGTGTAAAACTAAGTAGAGGTGAAGGAAGATGACAGTACTAAACGCTCGTGAACGTAAAGACCTAAAAGGAAACCAAACGAAAGAAATTCGCAAAGAAGGGTTTGTCCCAGGCGTATTATATGGTAAGAAAATTGAGAGTCAATCCGTTTCAGTTGAGAGTGTTGCTCTATTAAAGACACTTCGTGAAGTTGGCCAAAATGGATTGTTTGATCTTGAATTAGAAAACGGAAAAAAACATAATGTGATGGTACAGGAGATTCAAGTAGATCCTCTGAAAAACCATTATACGCATATTGATTTCTTTGAAGTAGATATGAAAGTAGAACGTGATGCAAATGTTCCCGTTCATTTAGAAGGGGATGCACCTGGAGCAAGCGAGGGTGGAATTGTGAACCACTTGATGTATGAAATTACAGTACATTGTCTCCCGGCGGATATTCCAGAGAGCATCACAGTTAATATTTCAGGATTAAATATCGGTGATACACTTTCAATTTCTGATATTCGTTCAACAGTAGATGTGGAGATCTCAAATGAGGATGAAGAGGCTGTTGTTACAGTTCAACCTCCAACGGTAACGGAAGATCCAGATGAAACGGAAGAAGACAACACAACTGCTTTAGGTGTTGAAGCAACAGAAGAACGTGAAGACGACGATAAAGACCGTCCGGGACGTGTAGAATAACAACAGGTTTTGGCGAAAGGTATGACCCTTTGGGTTATGCCTTTTTCGTCAAGCAAAAGGAGTTAGGGATGAAGTTAGTTGTAGGGCTCGGAAACCCAGGGAAAAAGTATGAACGCACACGTCATAATATTGGTTTTGATATTATTGAACACTGTTCAGAGGCGTTAAATATAAAGCTAGATAAACAGAAGTTTAAAGGAATATACGGAGAACAAACAATCAATGATGAAAAGATCATTTTATTAAAACCACTAACTTATATGAATTTATCAGGTGAGTCAGTTCGACCACTAATGGATTATTTTAAAATCAACTTAGAAGATCTTGTTGTCATATATGATGACCTTGATTTACCAACTGGAAAAATTCGTTTAAGGCAAAAAGGCAGTGCTGGTGGTCATAATGGCATTAAATCACTGATTGCCATTTGGGAACGCAAGAATTCAACCGTATTCGCGTAGGTGTAGGACGACCATTAAATGGCGAGCCTGTAGTGAATTATGTGTTAAGCGGTTACCGCAAAGAAGAGCTAGTAAACGTTGAAGAAGCAATAGAGAAAACATCTGATGCTGTAGTAGCGTGGTTAAAAAAGCCTTTTTTGGAAGTGATGAACGACTTTAACTAACAGCATAACGACCACCTTTTTTGTCCATACTTTAAGTAGAATATGGATTAAAAGAGGTGTGAAGAATGGCTATCCATTATGGATGTCGGCATTGTCAAAAAACGCTTGGAATGGTGTCTAACCAAGTCACTCATGAAGAACTCGGTTTGCACAATTTAACTTCAGAGGAGCGGGACGAGTTGTTGACTTACATGGAAAATGGTAGTATACATGTGAAAGTGGTTTGCGAAGATTGTTATGCAGCACTGGAGAATAACCCACAACTGTATGGAGTTTCCCATATTATTCAATAGGCAAAGAAGCTTTGGTCAGCTTAGTACCAAAGCATTTTTCCGTTAATAAAAATGCTTTGTCATATTAAACGCTTACATGTAGTAGCATTAGTCAAATGCTTTTTGTTTAAAGTAAGAAAGTAGATATTCAGGGGGATATGAAACATGTTGGGATTGCAGCATTTTGTTGGCGACATGCGAGAATTAAACGCGGTTGCAAACGGAATAGAAAAAGGAATGAATGAGCAGCTGTTATCTGGTTTAAGCGGTTCCGCAAGGACTGTTGCTAGCGCAGCTTTATATAGAAAAACGAAAAAAAGCCAACTGATTGTTACACATAATCTATATCAAGCGCAGAAGCTATATGAGGATCTTGTTGATTTATTGGATGAAGATACCGTTTTTTTGTATCCCGTAAATGAATTAATATCCGCTGAAATAGCAGTAGCTAGCCCAGAGATGAAGGCGCAACGATTAGACTTGCTCAATAAATTAGTTGGCGATTTTTCAGGCCTTGTTGTCGTACCTCTTGCTGGGGTCAGGCGGTTACTTCCTCCAAAAGCATTATGGGAGGAAAGTCAGCTAACAATAACCGTTGGTGAGGATATTGGTGATTTAGAGGCATTTATTAAAACACTTATTATGATGGGGTACCGGCGTTCAGATGGTGTCTGCCCCAGGGGAAATGAGTGTGCGAGGCGGAATCATTGACTTATATCCGCTGACAGAAGAAAACCCATTACGAATTGAATTATTTGATACTGATATTGACTCTGTACGTTACTTTTCATTGGAAACGCAGCGTTCGGAAGGAATGGTTCAGTCGGTTGTTATTGGCCCTGCTGAAGAGGTATTACTTACGAATGCTCACTACAGCCATGCGGCAAAATTGCTGGAAGAACAACTTGCAGTCACGATTAAAAAGGTTTCGAATAAACAGACAAGGGAGAAGTTACATGAACGTATCCCATTTGAGATTTCGCAACTGAAACAAGCTCACACATTTGAGGGCATGTATAAATACATGTCATTCTATTATGATAGCCCTCAATCGTTGCTTTCTTATATGCCGGAAGATGGAATTGTCTGGATTGATGAGATGAGTCGTGTGAAGGAAATGTCGGAAAGCTTACAAAAGGAAGAAGCAGAATGGCATACTGCGATGATTGAACAAGGCGATATTGTTCATGGTGCAGAGATGTCCTTAGATGCATTTGGAAGGCTTAATAAAGCGCCACAATCGGTTATTTACTCCTCTCTCTTTCAGAAGCAAGTGCCGTCGACTCGTCCAGAACAGATTATCAATGTGCCATGCAAATCGATGCAAAATTTCCATGGGCAAATGAATTTACTGACGTCGGAAATTAATCGTTGGCTTAATAATGCGTACACCGTTGTATTCATCGCGGGAACTGAGGATAGAGCTCATCGTTTATCCTTAAATCTGGCAGATGAACAAATCGATGCCCATCTTGTGGAAGCTGCAACTGACTTAACACCTGGTAGAGTTCAAGTTTATACCGGTCACTTAAATACTGGATTTGAATTTCCTGATCAAAAGCTTGTTGTCATTACGGAAGAAGAAGTATTTGCCAAACAAGCCCGTAAGCCAAAGCGTCGCCAGAAGCTTACGAATGCCGAAAGAATTAAGAGCTATTCCGAGCTCGCTGTAGGTGACTTGATAGTCCATACAAACCACGGGGTAGGGAAATACCTTGGGGTTGAAACGCTTGAAATTAATGGAGTGCATAAAGATTACTTGAACCTTCGTTATGCTGGCAATGATAAACTGTATGTACCTGTTGAACAAATAGACCAAGTGCAGAAATATGTTGGTTCAGAAGACAAAGATCCAAAAATTTACGCTCTTGGTGGGAATGACTGGAAAAAGGTTAAAAAGAAAGTACAATCATCGGTGGAAGATATTGCTGATGATTTAATTAAGCTTTATGCAGAAAGAGAAGCAAGTGTTGGACATCGATTTTCAACAGATGGACCAGAACAAGCTGATTTTGAAGGTTCTTTCCCATATCAAGAGACAGAAGACCAAATTCGTGCGATTGCTGAAATAAAAGAAGATATGGAAAAACTGCGCCCAATGGACCGTTTGTTATGTGGAGATGTTGGTTATGGTAAAACTGAAGTTGCGATTCGTGCTGCATTTAAAGCGATTATGGATGGTAAACAAGTTGCCATATTAGTACCAACAACAATCCTCGCGCAACAGCATTTTGAAACAATCTCAGAACGTTTTTCTGAATTCCCAATTACAGTTGCGTTTTAAGCCGTTTTCGTTCCAGAAAAGAACAAAACGAAGTACTAAAAGGACTAAAAGCTGGATCGGTGGATATCGTTGTAGGAACACATCGCCTTCTGTCTAAAGACTTGCATTACAAAGATCTGGGTTTGCTAATCGTCGATGAAGAACAACGTTTTGGCGTAACACATAAAGAAAAAATCAAGCAGATGAAAGCGAATATTGACGTGTTAACACTCACTGCTACGCCTATCCCTCGTACACTTCATATGTCTATGCTGGGTGTTCGTGATTTATCGATTATTGAAACTCCACCAGAAAATCGGTTCCCGGTACAAACATATGTAGTCGAATTTAATCCATCAATTGTAAAAGAAGCAATTGAACGTGAACTGACCCGGGGCGGGCAAGTATATGTGCTTTACAATAGAGTAGAAGATATTGAGCGGATGACTGAACAAGTATCAACGCTTGTTCCTGAAGCTAGGGTCTCTTATGCTCATGGACAAATGAACGAGCGTGAACTTGAATCGATTATTTTGAATTTCCTTGAAGGCGAAAGCGATGTCCTTGTCACGACAACGATTATTGAAACGGGTGTTGATATTCCAAATGTAAACACATTAATCGTGAGCAATGCCGATAAAATGGGCCTTTCCCAGCTTTATCAGATTCGTGGACGGGTAGGTCGTTCGAATCGAGTTGCGTACTCATACTTTACGTATCAACCAGATAAAGTACTAAGCGAAGTGGCAGAACGTCGTCTGCAAGCGATTAAAGAGTTCACAGAGCTTGGTTCGGGTTTTAAGATCGCAATGAGAGACTTAACGATTAGAGGAGCAGGAAATCTACTTGGTTCTCAGCAACACGGTTTTATTGATTCCGTAGGTTTTGACTTGTATTCACAAATGCTAAAAGAAGCAATAGAGGAACGAAAAGGAGAAAAGCCAAAAGAACCGCCATTTCAAACGGAATTGTCTATTAATGTTGATGCGTATATTCCGGAGCGCTATATCCCTGATGCAAAGCAAAAAATTGAGATGTATAAACGCTTTAAGGGCGCGGAAACAATTGAGGAAATTGCTGACTTACGCGATGAATTAATTGATCGTTTTGGCGAATACCCAAAACAAGTAGATTATTTGTTTTCCATGACGAAAATTAAGTTAATTGCGGATCAAGAAAAAGTGGAGAAAATTAGTGAAGGTAAAGAAGCGGTTACGATTTTGTTGACGCTAGAAACAACAAAAAGAATTAAAGCGGCTGTGCTCGTTGAGGCAGCGCAAAAGTTAGGGCGTGGCGTGACAGTGGGAACTCAAGGGGATCAGTTAAAGCTTGTTGTCAAAACAAAAGACCTTTCTGATGATACACTCCTGACCCATGTAGTTACTTTACTTGAAGCTTTAAAACGTGCGGATAACAAAAGGAAAACAGTCTCTGTTTCATAAGAAGCCAGTCACTGAAGGGGTAAATAAAAAAATAAATCAAGTATTGGTGAATAGTTCATGAAAAAGGAAGGATACTACATTTACATACAAATTATGTTCCTTCTTTAACACGGATACACATTTACCCCCTTTAGAAAGCGAGGCTCTCTTTATGAAAGCAACTGGAATCGTACGACGCATTGATGATCTTGGCAGGGTTGTAATACCGAAAGAAATCCGCAGAACTCTACGGATTCGCGAAGGTGATCCTTTAGAAATCTTTGTTGATCGTGATGGAGAAGTGATCTTAAAAAAATATTCGCCGATCTCCGAGCTTGGCGATTTTGCAAAAGAATATGCAGAGGCGCTTTTTGATAGTTTAAATCAAAATGTCCTTATTTCTGATCGAGATACATACATTGCTGTATCAGGCGCTTCTAAAAAGGAATTCGCAAATAAAGCAGTGGGAGAAGCGATTGAATCAGTGATGGCAGACAGAAAATCTCATATTGAAGTTGGATCTGGCGAGTATAACCTTGTTGGGGACCATAAGGATGACTATAAAGGCTATGTTGCCGCACCAATCATTGCCAGCGGTGATCCGATTGGTACAGTAGTTATTTTTTCAAAAAATGAGCCACTGAATGGTAAGCTCGAACAGAAAATGGCAGAAACGGCAGCTGGTTTCTTAGCTAGACAAATGGAACAATAAGAAAGGAAAAAACGCATCCTCGTTTGTAAGAGGATGCGTTTTTTCATGCATGCTCACATGGTAATGAGAGTAATTTTGGAAGGGGTATATGTTAGACTAAGGGTAGTTATTAGGAGGTTTGTTTATGAAATCATGGTTTAAAGTATGGGTTAATCCGCGAGAAGTAACCAGAACAGAGATCGAGAAAGCGAGAGAATACGAACCTGTTGGTAAGTTCTTGCTTATTGCTTATTTATCTGTCGCGCTAACTCTTTTTCAACAATTGGAATTGGCTGAGCCTACATTTAGTTTTGTCATTTTAATTTCACTCTTAGGGGGAGTGATTGGAGCGCCGCTTTCCTTGTATCTTATGCCGTTGTTATTGAAATGGGTTGGAAGTTGGATTGGAGGAACGGGCTCTTCTTTAGACCTCCGAGTGGCGGTTGTAAACAGTAGCATGAGGACAGGTATTTTAGCTGGAGTTATTAGTTTACCTTTCATCTTTATGGTGGGTGAATACTATTTCCTGAATGCAGAAGCAATCAATCAAGTAGACATTCAATTGAGTCAAGTGCAAGTATGGGCGTTAAGTGTTCTATTAATCATTGCTTTAATATCGAATATTTGGATAATTGTACTGAGTTTACATGCGATTGGTGAGGCGCATGGGTTTTCGGCATGGAAGGCGTTGCTTGTTGAGGTTATTTTGTTCGCAATAACGGTACTTGTCATTCTTATTATTGCTTTTATTGTAGCGTTTTTTTTAATGATGTAAAAAGCGGCCTGAAGGGCCGCTTTTTTATTTTTCTTCCTCAAGGCTTTTGATGATCCGATCAACTGCATGAGTTGCTTCGCTAGCATTCATCGTTTCTAAATAACTTTGGCGGTTATCATAAAGGTCGTGGATTTCTTTGAGAAAACTCTCTTTGGTTAGATTTTCTTCTTCAAGCATGCGAGCATAGCCATTTTTAACAAACGTTTGCGCATTTAAAATTTGGTCCCCACGGCTTTGTGCGCGGGATAACGGGATAATAAGCATTGGGATGTGCAATGCCAGAAATTCGAATATCGCATTGGAACCACCTCTTGTTACAACAAGGTCGGCAGCTTGCAATAAGTGGGGTAGTTCATCATGGACATATTCATACTGTTTATAGCTACGTTTTCCTTCTAATTCAGAGTCAAGTTGACCTTTCCCGCAAATATGAATGATCTGGTATGTTTGCAAAAGAGTGTCGAGTGACTCTCGAATCGATTCGTTAATACGTTTCGCACCAAGGCTACCGCCCATGACAAGTAAAGTTGGTTTTTCACGGATAAAATCAGTTATTGTAAGTCCTTGTGTTCGCGAACCTTCAAATAAGGACTTTCGAATTGGTGAACCGACAACCATTGTTGATTCACTAGGGAAATGAACAGCTGTTTCAGCAAAAGAAGTATAAAATGTTTTTGCGAAACGCTTAGCGAGACGATTGGCAAGACCCGGCGTTAAGTCACTCTCGTGCAAATGGACAGGAATTCGCAAGGAATAGGCAGCAGCAACAACGGTACAGTGACAAATCCACCTTTCGAAAAAACAACGTCTGGTTTTTCTTTCTTTAATAATTTACGTGCTTGCCGGAATCCATTCGCAATACGCACCATATCAGTCACATTTTTTTGTCAATATAACGTCTTAGTTTGCCACTTGAAATGCCAAAATAGCGAATACTTGCTTTTTCAACAAGTTCTCTTTCAATACCCTCGTAAGATCCTATATACGAGACTGACCATTTTGTTTGGTCCAATTGATCGATAATGGCGAGATTTGGGGTGACGTGTCCGGCCGAGCCGCCCCCTGTAAAAATAATCTTTTTCATAAGAATCCTTCCTGTCTAACAAGATAATCAAACTACCTAACAAAACTCGTGACAATGTCGACGACAATATAAAGAAGTGCTAGGCAACCTAAAAAAGCAATGATGATTAAAAGCGAGCGCCAAATTGTAATTTGTTGTGCTTCCGCGAATGCAATTAAGAAAATGACAATTAACCAAATGCTTGCAACATTAACAATGAAAGAACCAATGGTAATTATGATATCCATTAGGCTACTTTGGAGAAATTGCACTTGCATTAATGCTAATCCAAATAAAAGGAGGTTTTGTAAACCAACTATTATCCCAGGCATAAAAAAGGCATAGACATACACTTTCCGTGTCGCCTCGATATCACCATTCCCACCATACCAACTTCCAACATGCCCAAGTGCAAAGCCGAAACCATAAAAAAGAATGGGTCCTGTAAGTGAGCCAACAATTACAGTAATGAGTAGAGGAAGAATAGAGCCCTCAGCAGCAAGTACCAGAAGTTCAGTCCGAGCAAACCATAAGGTTATTAAAGCGCCAAAAAGGAACGACAGAATAATGGACGCTTTCCTATGTAATCCATGTGCAAGAGCATCTTTCATTACTGATCGTGGCGAAATCCAGATAGCTAACCAAGGATTCGATGAATTCAATACATCACCTTCGATACAAAGTCTTTTACGATATCATACCACGTTTCTCCTGTTTGATTGAACAGTGCTGGAAAAAGAAATAAAATATTAGTATGATAAAATGCAAGGTGCGATAAAAGGAGGAGGCAAGGTTGAGTAAAAGCAACCATTCACAAGTTGTAAAGGGAGCGTTGCTTCTTTCACTCGCTGCTTTATTTGCAAAGGTGTTGAGTGCTGTTTATCGAATTCCTTTTCAAAACCTTGCAGGGGATTATGGTTTTTATGTCTATCAACAAACATACCCCTTTTATGGAATGGCTATGATATTGGCTTTATATGGATTTCCGGTCGTAATTTCTAGACAAGTAGCAGAAAAAAAAGCGCTGGGGTTAAATAAGGAAGCGAAGGATGTTGTACGTAACGCGTTTGTTGGTCTTGCTCTTTTCTCGGTCGTTGCGTGTTTATTTTTTTTATTATGTGCAGACGTACTTGCAGCGTTTATTGGAGATACAGATCTTGCTCCTCTCCTTCGTTTAGTGGGTCTCGGATTTTTATTTATTCCTATACTAAGTGTTTTTCGAGGGATGGGGCAAGGAGAAGGCGAAATGGGACCAACAGCGCTTTCCCATGTTGGTGATCAGCTCGTGAGGTACTAGCTATTTTAGGAATTACGTTGGTATTAGTAAGCTCCTTTGAAAGCGGAGCCTATGAAATTGGTAAAGGGGCTATTTATGGCTCATTAGCAGGCAGCATGATGGGTGTTGTAGTGTTGTTAATAATGTCGTTACCAAAAAGTAACCTTAAACCATTTCGAGGTTCACTGCCTTCGATTGGAACATTATGGAGAGCGAATATAGATTTATTTAAACAAAGTATATTTATTTGCCTTAATGCACTCGTGTTATTGCTTTTTCAAGCTGTTGATGTATTCACGGTTGTTCGCTTTTTGCATATGAGTGGAATGGATGAACAAGTAGCTTATCTTGCAAAGGGAATATATGACAGAGGCCAGCCTTTAATTCAAATAGGAACGATCTTAACAACGACGGTCGCATTGGCATTGGTCCCGCTTCTAGCTAAATCGTTAGCGGCGCAACAAGTACTGAATGCGAGGATGTTCCGAGATGTTGCTTTAAGGTTGTCTTTACTAATCGGAGGGGGGGCTTCGATTGGTCTTGTTGTGTTAATGGGTCCGATAAACCATATGTTATTTACAAATCAATCAGATACCAATGTACTGCAAGTGTTAGCTGTTTCGATCCTTCCTGCGTCCATCTATTTATCGGGAGCTGCGATTTTGCAAGGCTACGGACGCTTACATGTCCCAGTTTATGCGATTGTTGCCGGCTGATCGTAAAAATTATTGGGAATGGGGTTTTCATTTCTATATTTCAATCGACAATGGGTGCGGCTGTGGCAACGGTGTTAGCATTTACAGTAATGATGGTGTTTGTGTTATATGCAATTAAGCAAATGGATGAAGTGTTACTTGTACAAAAGAGATCATATCTTCTTTCCATTATCACATTGGTTACGCTTGGTATGATGACTTATTTTTTACGTGAAGTGTTAGTAAGCTTTACTCCCTTACAGACTAGAATGCAGAGTACGGCAATCGCTTTATTTGTGTCAACGATAGGAGGCGTATTTGTTGGGGCCTCTGTGTTATTTTCAACTATTTTAACGAAACGAGAGTGGGCAAGTGTCCCCAAATTATTAAAGGTAAAAAAAGTGATAGCTAATAGAATTAAACGAAATTAGAGGTGATAAAATGGGCGTATTAACAGTTGTCGGATTAGGCGCAGGAGACCTTTCGCAGCTCCCACTTGGTATCTATCGAGCAATAAAAAAAAACCGATGTGCTCTATGTACGAACTGCAGAGCATCCAGTCTTGCAGGAGTTAGAAGAAGAGGGACTATCTTTTCAATCATTTGATCATATTTATGAGAGTTATGATCGCTTTGACGATGTGTATGATGCGATTGCTTCCACGTTAATTGAGGAAGCAGCTACTAAAGATATTTTCTATGCTGTTCCAGGTCATCCGTTTGTAGCTGAAAAAACTGTGCAGCTGCTGCAAGAGCGTGCAGAAGCTTCCGAAGTGGAAATGAATGTATTGGGAGGTGCTTCTTTCCTCGATCAAATGTACACAGCTCTTGGAATCGATCCAATTGAAGGGTGTCAGATCGTTGATGGAACAGCTCTTTATGCAAATGAACTTCAAATTAGGCACCATCTAATTATCGTCCAAGTATATGATGCGCTTATTGCTTCGGAAGTAAAGTTGAGTTTAATGGAGAAACTGCCAGATGATTATCTCGTAGCGATTGTAACTGCAGCGGGTTCAGCAAATGAAACGATTCAATATGTACAGCTGTTTGAGCTAGACCGTTATACAGAATTAAACAATTTGACTGCTATCTATGTACCTCCAATTAAAGAGGATACTTTACTTTACCGTGATTTTTCGTTCTTGCGTAGTGTAATAGCAAAACTTCGTGGTCCTGACGGATGTCCGTGGGATAAGAAACAAACACATGAATCATTAAAAAGGTATTTGCTAGAAGAAACATATGAGGTGTTGGAAGCTATTGATGAAAAAGATGACGATCATTTAACGGATGAACTTGGGGATGTTCTGCTGCAAGTATTGCTGCATGCACAAATCGGTGAAGATGATGGCTTTTTCTCTATTGAGGACGTTATTGAAGCGTTAACAACAAAAATGATTAGAAGACATCCCCATGTGTTTGGTGACGTAACTGTTGCAGATGAATCAGAAGTACTTGAAAATTGGAAGGAAATAAAGGCGAGCGAAAAAACTACGAGCAATAAAGAGCAAGCGAGTTAAGCAACATTACAAAATCATCCTCCATGCTTGTTGCTGCGGAGTTGCTGCAAAAGGAAGCAGCAGGATTTGGTTTCGAATACGAAAAGGTAGAAGATGTTTGGGACAAGCTGTATGAAGAGATCGAGGAGTTTAAAGTTGAGGTCAAAAACGAACAAAAAGGAACAATGGAAAAAGAATTCGGTGACTTACTGCTTGCAGCTGTTAGTGTTGCCCGTTTTTATAATCTGTCTCCAGAAATTGCTTTGCATCGATCGCTTACTACGTTTCAAAACAGATTTAAGTTTGTGGCGAGACGAGTCAATGAACAAGGAAAAACAATCGATATGTGTAGTCTAGAAGAGCTTGATCTGTATTGGGAGGAAGCAAAAAAAACGGAAAACAATTAGAGGAGCGAATAGATAGATGCGATTAGACAAATTCTTGAAAGTATCACGTTTAATTAAGAGAAGGACATTGGCAAAAGAAGTGAGTGATCAAGGGAGAATTACAGTGAATGGTCAAACTGCTAAAGCTGGAACTGCTGTGAAATCAGGTGATGAGCTAACCATTCGATTTGGTCAGAAACTGGTGACTGTTCGTATTGATGATGTTAGAGAGACAACACGTAAACAAGAAGCAGGAGAAATGTATACAATTATAAAAGAGGAAGCGATTTAATGCACGGTTTTATCTTTGATATGGATGGAGTCATAATTGACAGTGAGCCGCTTCACTTCCAAGTTGAATCTCAACTGTGTCAACAATTTGGAATTAAGTTAAGCGAAGGAGAATTGGAATCATATGTGGGCACAAGGGCAGAAGACATGTGGTTACAGCTAAAAGAAAATCACCAAGCCCAGTTTGATGTAATAGAAGTGTTAGAAGCAGCAGATGAAGCAAAAATGATGGCTTTAAATGATGATGGTCATGAACCAATTCCAGGGATAAGGGAGTTGCTGCATAGCTTGAAAGAAAAAGGATACCAGGTGGGTTTAGCATCATCATCGCCCCGTCAATTTATTGAGCTGTCCTTGATGCGCTTCAAATTCAATCTTATTTTGATATAGTTGTAAGTGGGGAAGAAGTAGAGAAAGGAAAACCAGCACCAGATATTTATTTAGAGGCTGCAAAGAAAATGGGAGTTACTCCAGATAATTGTACTGTCCTTGAAGATGCTGCACATGGTGTGCAGGCGGGAAAAGCCGCTGGTATGAAAGTAGTAGGTTACATCAATCCTAATTCAGGTAATCAAAACCTATCTGAGGCAGATGCCTTGATTCAATCAATCCACCAGCTACGCATTACTGTAGATAAAGTTTTAATAGACTAAAAAGAGAACTGCGCTGAATAAGCGAAGTTCTTAGACCGTATACGAAATACCTCTGAGATCACTTCTCAGAGGTATTTTTGGAGTTAGAGGTTACTTATGCTCCCAACTCCAAGGAGCTATCTTTTTTAAGTTCGTGGCTGCAGTGTATGCAGGGAGCGAGGACAAAGCGGGAAAAGCATCGGATCTTCACTCATCAGTAAATAAGCTTGTCGACAATCCTCTTTTTTAAGCCCGTACAATGTCTTGTGGAGCTTTACCGAGTGCACCAGCAACGAGATTTTCAGCTGCTCGCATAGCCATTGCTTCCCGAGTCGCTGCAGTAGCAGAGCCGATATGAGGCGTGAGTGTTACGTTTTCCAATTTGAGAAATGGATGGTTTTTCGGCAATGGTTCCTGTTCAAAAACATCAAGAGCTGCACCAAAAATAGCTTTGTTTTCTAGTGCTTCAATTAGTGCTCTTTCATCAATCACAGGTCCACGGGCGCCGTTCACAAGTAGAGCGGTTGACTTCATTTTCGCAAGTTCTTCTTGTCCGATGAGATGTTTTGTTTCATCTGTGAGTGGAACCATTAAGACAACAATATCTGACTCTTTAAGAAGAGTGTTCAATTCTACTTTTTTCGCACCATAGGTCTCTTCCATTTCTTTACGGGAAGAGCGATTATGGTAGAGGATGGACATGCCAAACCCTTCTTTTGCTCGATGGACAATTTTTTCGCCGATGCGACCCATACCGATTATGCCAAGTGTTTTTTGGTAAACATCTTGTCCGTAAAGGGAGCGCTGTGATGTTTCCTTTGTCCATTTTCCTGCTTTGACATGCTCGTGGAGTTCTGCAATTCGGCGTGTACCGGATAAGATCAGTCCAAATAACAAGTCGGCAACGGTTTCATCAAGCACATAGGCGTATTTGTTAATAGAACATTGTTAGCAGCAAGTCCTTGAGGATCAAAACGATCATAGCCTACTGTTGCAGTACTAATGACTTTTAAGTTATTACAACCTTCAATAAGGTCGGCGTCTGCTCCATAACCAGTCAAAAGGGCTCCATCAACAGATTTTAAAGCTTTTTTCAATTCGTCTTTCGTCAAGGGTTTTTCTTGGTCCCATAGTGTGTACTCACAATGTGTTGATATGTAAGATAAGACATCAGTTGGAACTTGGTCGGCTAAAAATACATGTGGTTTGTTCATTTTTATAACCACCCTTCCATATTTGTCTGCTTCATTTTACCAGTAGGCATGCTCCCTGTCATTCTACATAAATTAATCTTGCGGCTGGCAGGAGCTCAAATAGCGCTGTCGAAAGTAAAAGAGAATCCAAGTTGGCAAGGGGAGAGTTGAATGAGGATAAGGAAGGCGGATAAAGGTGATGCGAAGTCATTTCTTCAGTTCCAGTGTCTACTAGATCAAGAAGCTACTTACATGCTATTCGAACCACGTGAAAGAACAACAACTGTTAGACAACAGAAGAAAATTCTTGCTGAAATACTCCAAGCAGATACCTCGGGCATTTATTTTGCGGAAGATGAGGGTGAAATTATTGGTTACGTAGGCATTTATGGCTCGTACTTAGAGCGAATCCGCCATGTTGGCTATTTGACGATCGGTATTCGTCAAGCATACTGCAATCAAGGCATTGGCAAACAGCTGTTAGAGAAAGCTGATTTGTTTGCAAACGCCTCAGGAATTAAACGCCTTGAGCTGACGGTTGTGAAAGAAAATGAACGTGCGGTTCATTTATATAGAAAGTGTGGTTATCAAGAAGAAGGCATTAGAAAGAGTGCAGTACGAATTGATGGGGTTTGGATGGATGAATTATATATGGCTAAATTTATATAATTATTAGGATAGAGCTTGAAAATGAGTAAACAGTCCTCTAGACTACAAGTAGGCGTGAGAATGATTTTCATTATCTTGGCAAACTGGAGGAAGTCCTGTGCAACCAAAAGATCTTTATGACTTGATTATTATTGGCGGTGGCCCCGCCGGATTATATAGTACGTTTTATGCAGGAATGCGTGATTTAAAAGTAAAGTTGATTGAATATAATAATGAACTTGGTGGTAAGATCCTCTTCTACCCAGAGAAAATTGTTTGGGATGTTGGTGGAATGCCACCTACTCCAGGAGCGAAATTAGTCGAGCAACTCGTTAATCAGGCGAACACGTTTGACCCAACTATTTGTCTAAATGAACATATTGTCCAAATGATACGTGAGGTGGACAATACGTACACATTAATAAATGCAAAGGGTGAGAAGCATTATACACGGACGGTGATGCTTGCGTCGGGTCATGGGATACCGGTTATGCAAAAGTTAGATATTGCCGGAGCAGAACGTTATGAAGTATCTAATTTACATTATACAGTCACTCAAATTGATGGGTTCAAAGATAAAAGAGTTCTTATTTCTGGCGGAGGCAATGCTGCTGTAGACTGGGCTAATGAGCTAGTAGGAGTAGCTAAGGAAGTTATTGTATGCCATCGGCGAGATGACTTTGGTGGTCATGAAAAAAATGTCGTGCAAATGCGGGAGTCAGCTGTAAGATTAAAAACCCCCTTTCAGATCAAAGAGCTTCATGGGATAGATACGAGAATAGATTCAGTAACATTATCCAATTGTGAAACTGAATTAATAGAGAATGTACAGATTGATGCTGTCATCGTAAATCACGGAATGAAATTGGATGGCTGCTTCTTAATTGATGCGGGGTTGGAACTTGAAACAGATGGTTTCTTGAAGGTTTCACCTTGCATGGAGACAAGCCAGCCAGGCATTTTTGCCGCAGGTGACGTAACAAGGCATGCAGGAAAACTTCAATTAATTTCAGGTGCTTTTGTTGAAGGTGCGACGGCCGTAAATGGTGTAAAGCAATATCTAGACCCAAGTGCGGCAGATCAAGCGTTTGTCTCTTCCCATAACGAGAAGTTTAAGCAAAAGAACGAAGAGATACAATTAGGAAAAGAAGCATAAAACTAGAAGACCAAACGAAATTCTTGCAGGTGAGTGCATGCATGGATTTCGTTTTTTAAGCTATGTGTTTAAATGACTTGATCTAAGAGCTTGTTCTACCAATAGTTCAGAGTGCATAGACTCCAATAAAGACATGCTTTATTAGGAGGGTGTACAATGAATCAATCCAACTATGAGTTGGAGCACCGATGGGAAGGGAAAGGCAGAATAATGACCATGACATAACGTTGCGCGGGCGCAAGCAATTGGATATAACAGGGGTAAAGCAAGTCGATAGCTTTGACAATGAAGAGTTTCTGCTTGAAACGGTGATGGGTTATTTAGCTGTTAGGGGACAGAATCTTCATATGAAAAACTTAAATGTGGAACAAGGGAATGTTTCCATTGAAGGAAAGATACATGATTTAATTTATGTAGACGAAAATCAGCAAGGGAAGTCCAAAGGGCTCTTTGGAAAACTATTTAAATAATGGTACTAACGGTTCAGTTCTATACGATGTTATCAATGGCTGCGATGGGCATTTGGCTCGGGGCAGCTATTGATACATACAGCCGATTTACCCTTGAGCGCCATTATTTTAATCTGAAAACAGCTTTAATTGATCTGTTATTTTGGTTGTTACAGGCATTGATTGTATTCTTTGTTTTATTTAAAGCGAATCTGGGCGAAGTGCGTATTTATGTGTTTATGGCTATTCTATGTGGATATGCGGGCTATCAAGCATTATTAAAAGGGATTTATGTTCAGTTATTAGAAAGAGCGATACGTTTTATAAAAGCCTTGTATCGCTTTATTGTAATGTTGATCAATGTTCTTTTATACCAACCGATAAAATGGATATTGCGCCTATTGCGTCGGTTCGCTATGATAATAGTACTTGCAATTTGGAGTGTTTTCTTTTACTTAATTGTAAAACCGTGTTATTGGTTACTTCGTTTTGTTGGGATTGTTTCAATGATTAAAAAGGGACAGCCTATTGTTGAAAAAATAAAGGATTTATACAAGCTAATGGTGAAAAGAGATTAGAGGTGAGTGGTTTGGCATCTAAACGAGCAACGATTAAAGAACTGGATACGGACTATATGGAGCAACGGCAACAAGAACTGATGCGGCAAGCGAAAAGACGAAGAGGCTTATTTCGACGTCTAACGTTTATTGGAATTGTCTTCGCTGTGTTGGCTATCTTTTGCAGTGTGACACTCTTCTCACAACAAGCCGATATTAAGGAAAAGCAAGCAGAGCATGAACAAGCTTTAGTAGAACAAGAATCATTAATCGAAGAAGAACAAAGGTTACTACAGGAAATTGATAATTATCAGGATGATGAATTTATTAAAGAAATCGCAAGACGTGATTATTATTTGACGTTGCCCGGAGAAACAAGAATTAACGTCTCAAAACAATCGGGCGATTGACACGATTTTTTTCTGTCGGGTATAATGTAAAAGAGTACGCTATTTACCCAAATTTAAGGAGGATGTACGTTTTCATGTCCATAGAAGCAGGCAGCAAGCTGCAAGGCAAGGTAACTGGTATTACACATTTTGGAGCGTTTGTGGAATTGCCAGGAGGTTCAACTGGCCTTGTACACATCAGTGAGGTCGCGGATCACTATGTCAAAGATATTAATGAGCTTTTAAAAGTAGGCGATGAAGTAACCGTTAAAGTGGTGAACGTTGAAAAAGATGGGAAAGTTGGTTTATCGATCCGCAAAGCGATAGAACGACCTGAAGGAGAACGAGAAAGTCGTCCATCGCGTCCTGCACGCCCAGATTCAGCAAGACAAGCACGTCCGCAACGTTCGAGCGGCGGCGGGCATCGTGGTGGAAGCAAGCCGCGCCCAGTCGCGTCGTTTGAAGACAAAATGAGCCGTTTCTTAAAAGACAGTGAAGAACGTTTGACGACAATTAAGCGTCAGACTGAGTCTAAGCGTGGCGGTCGAGGTGCAAAAAGAGGCTAAGAGGTTAACGATGCAGCTTGTGTAACGTATATTCTGTTGTATATAAAGCGAAACTTCTATTCAGTGGTCTATCCACTGAGCTAAGATCATGAGAAAAGAGCGGTTTGGTACCGA
>BAXC01000071.1 GCA_001310375.1 Bacillus sp. JCM 19041
AAGTGTTAAAAAGCAGTATGAGGAAATTGTGGCTGAAGAGGTCGAGTTGCTTAAAGCTCACGCAGAATTGGATCAGAGGGTGAACTGGTACGAAGTGAAGGAGGTGGTTTCCGTTTAAAAGATCAAGAGTCGGTTGTTGAGTTTCGAGAGCAGCAGGAAAAACTCTTCAACGAAGAATTTGTTATTGAGAATCAGAATTACAAGCAAGCTTTAGAAACGTTAGAAGAAATCATTATGAATTTAGATAACAAGTTGTCTAACGAAGAAGCAGAGATACACTTTTTGATTGTTGAAGCATTTGAGCAAGCAAAAGAAGAAAAGGGAGATGATGAGTAATGTTGGGAGTAGAAAAGTTAGATTTACGCGTTTCAGGTGTCGATTTTACGTATGGTAGCACGGAGGAGGAATTGAAGTAGTGCGTTTACGTTTTTTTGTAACCGATCCAACAGGCGAAATTAACGCAAGTGGTCGTGTTCAAGTAACGATGGAAGAGTATTTTCAAGCATCAGGATTGGTCGCGATGACTGACTTGGCTAGAGAAAAATTAATTTATCGATTTGAAGTACCAACAGAAGAAGCCGAGTAAGGCTATTTTTTATGCCCAACGTGCATAATTTAGTGGTTTGAAAATGCTCTGATGAAGCTTTAGATAAAAAGTAGTATGTAAAATTTGTTAAGTATAGCGATTTATAACTCGACAAAAATAGATTTATATATTCCAATATCTGTCCCTTTCAAACTACTATTACGTTGAATATGAATAATAGAACAGCTAGAACAATTGCGACTAGCTGGGACAAGCACCTACAAAGGAGGAAATTAAAAATGGTAAAAATCTTTTTAGACCCAGGACATGGTGGAAACGATCCAGGCGCTGTAGGAAATGGATTGCAGGAAAAAACGTTAAACCTTACAATCGCGACACGTGTTCGTGATATTTTAAATGCTGAATATCAAAATGTAGAAGTGAGAATGAGTCGTACAGGGGACACTGCCGTTTCTCTTACAGAACGTACCAACATGGCAAACAGTTGGGGAGCAGATTATTTTATGTCTATCCATATCAATGCGGGAGGAGGCACAGGGTTCGAGTCGTATATCCACACAAATGCAAGCGCGGGTTCTGTGAACGCCCAGCGCATTATCCATCCTGCGATTATACAGCAAATTGGTGGAGTAAACCGAGGACAGAAAGCTGCAAACTTTGCGGTTTTAAGAACGTCTAATATGCCTGCTATTCTAACAGAAAATCTATTTATTGATCATGCAAATGATGCTGCTTTACTACGGGATTCATCATTTTTAAACCGTTTAGCACGTGGACATGTAAATGGCTTAGCTCAAGCGTTAAACTTGCAAACAGGTGGTGGTGGAGGCGGGACTATTTACCGCGTTCAGGCAGGCGCATTTTCATCCAGGGCAAATGCTGAAACACTTCAAGCTAGATTAATAACGGATGGTTACGAAGCATTAATTACTGAAAGCGGTGGATTGTTCAGGGTGCAAGTTGGCGCTTTTTCCGTACGAGCCAACGCCGAGGCGCTTGTTAATGAATTACAAGGTAAGGGGTATGAAGCTACGATTGTTATTGTGTAAATGAAAATGAGAATCATTCCTTGCGTTTAAATGTGACATTCGCTAAACTAATTAGCAAGAATGTTATAAATGAAGGATGATTTGATGAACGAAAAAACGCTAATAATAGATGAGATTATAAAAGGGCGTCGATCTATCAAAAATTTAAACAGGATGCTGTCGGAATTGATGCTCTTATTGAAATTTTAGAAGTAGCCAAGTGGGCGCCAAACCATAAGATGACGGAGCCGTGGCGTTTTCTCCTCTATGCAGATGAAGGGAAAGATGCGTTTATTGATGCTTACGTCAAGACGCAAATGGGGAGCGATGGAACGGTTCCAGCAAAAGCGGTAAAGAAGGCTGCCTATTTTAAACAAATTCCTCTTCATTTAGTAGTTGTAATGCCAGAGGATCCTAGGCAAAAAACGTGGGATGAGGATTATGGTGCTGTGAGCGCGATGATTCAGAATATCCAACTTGCAGCTTGGGCGCGAGGTATTGGTATGATCTGGCGTACAAACGATTGGATTTATAACCCTGTTTTTAGAGAAGCGCTTGGTGTGGAACCTGGAGAAAAAATCGTTGCAACCTTAATGATTGGCTATGCTACTTTATACCAGATGCAAAAGGTAGAACGTCGATTGTAGATAAATTAACAGTCATTAATAAGTAAAGCTTGAAGCAGAAATGCTTCAAGCTTTTTATTTATGCGTTATCATAAGTGTGCTATTGTAGAAATGAGCATTTTGTCTTATGAATTTTGAAATGAGAAATCGATATATCAGAGAGGGGGTTCTTTGCAGTGAAGCAATTTTATATGCGAATTGGTTTAGTAACGGTTGGAACAGGAATGCTGTTATCTGGGTGTTCAGAATCTTCGCCTGAAGATGCGGTGTCCGTCTACATAGAGCACTGGGAACAAAGAGAATATAATGAAATGTATAGCATGCTTACGGACTCAACAAAAGAAGGAATAACTGAAGAAGAGTTTGTTGAGATGTATGAGAGTATCTATGACGCATTTATTTCAGATTTTACTGTACAGGCAATATTTCCTGATGAGGACAACGATGAAAGCATAGAATCGATTCAAGTAGATGTGGAAATGGAAACGGTTGCTGGCCCTTATTCGTTTAATGGAGAGATGTTTGTCGCAAAAAACGATAGAGAAGAAGATACTAATTGGCAAATTGAATGGAGCCCGCAATTGATTTTTCCCGAGCTTCAGCCTGGGGACACTGTTGAGTTTAATACGTTTCAACCGGAGCGAGGACAGATCTTTTCTTCTGATGGACAAGGATTAGCGATTAATGGAAAGATTCTAAATGTCGCAGTAGTGCCAGGAAGATTTAATGATGAAGAAAGTGAAGTTGAGCAAATAGCAAAAGGCTAGATGTATCAGAAGACATGATTCAGAGCCGTTTAGACCAGGGGTGGGTGTCTGATGAGAGTTTTGTGCCAATCACCCAATTACCTGAAGCGGAACTCTCGTTTATTGAGGATTTAATGGAAGAGATCCCAGGACTTACGTATCGTCTAGATGCAGGTAGAGTATATCCTTTTGGTTCGAGTGTGGCACATTTGACTGGATACGTAAGACAGATAACCGCCGAACAATTGGAGGATCGAGAAGGTTTAGGTTATGATAGTCAATCAATAGTTGGTCAAACAGGACTCGAAGCAGCTCAAGAAGAACGTCTTCGTGGATATATCGGAGCTGAATTAATTACGCGAGGAGCAGACGGTTCCCGTAAAGCAACGCTTGCTGAAACGGAAGCAGAGGATGGTGAAGATCTTTATTTGACCATTAATATGGATATTCAAGAAGAGATTGTCCGTCAACTCGATAATCAGCCCGGGACCGCCGTGCTCTCCACCCAAAAACTGGGGAAACACTCGCTCTTGTTAGTTCGCCAAGTTATGATCCAAATCTCATGGCTTTAGGTTTGACGAACAATCAACGTGAAGAGCTAGATGAAAACGAAGACGAACCCATGCTAAATCGTTTCTACTATTCGTTCTCACCAGGGTCAACGATGAAGCCATTGACTGCAGCTTTTGGATTAGAACAGGGAACGCTGGTACCAGATGATACAATTGATGTGAGTGGGAATGAATGGCAGCCAGAAGGGTCAGATTGGGGAAATTATTCTGTTCGTCGCGTAACGGATCCTGGAGGACCAGTTGATTTAACAGATGCACTTGTTTATTCTGATAACATCTATTTTGCAAATGTGGCTCTGGACTTAGGGGAAGACTCCATGCAAGAATGGGCGGAAGCGTTTGGGTTTTATGAAACAATTGATTATCTATATCCATTTAAACAATCATCGTTAACAGAAGAGGGTGGCTTCTCGACTGAAATCCAATTAGCTGATAGTGGGTATGGTCAAGGGCAGGTGCAAGTAAACCCTTTACATTTAGCGGCTATGTATACACCCTTTTTAAACGAGGGGGCAATGATTCAACCAGTGCTTGATCAAGACGAAGAAACAGGTGTTACCTGGAAAGAACCGATCTCAGCTGGAACAGCCGTGTGGATAGATGAAGCTTTAGAGAAGGTTGTGTCAAGTCCAAATGGAACAGCGCATGCAATGCAAATTGACGGCTATTCATTAGCAGCAAAAACGGGAACGGCGGAACTAAGTGGAGTCCAAGGAGATTCTGGTGATGATGTATTAGGTTGGGTTGTTAGCTACAACGAGATGATTCAGATTTATTAATTGCAATGATGCAAGAAGGTGCTCGCAGTGGTGAATTACTTGATAAAATGAAGAAGATCTTTGAATTTGCTCGTTAATAAATTGTTTGAGGATCGGAATTAAATCCTCCGCACATGCCTGTTTTGTTATGCATAAGATAACGTATAACGGACTAGGAGGTTATAAGGTGCAACCAACATATTGGCACAATCGACAGCACCCTGCACAAAATTACCGCCGTCCATATGGGTACGGTTATGGCAGACGTCCCTTTTATGGCGGTGGAAATGCTTTTCTTGGAGGGCTTGTAGGAGGGCTTGGCGGGTCGCTTCTTGCTGGTCCATTGCTATATGGAGGATACGGTGGCTATGGGTACGGCGGCTATCCACCTCCTGGTTACGGCTATGGTTATCCCCCATATGGTGGAGGTTATTATTATTAAAAATAGACATCAGCGTATAATATGCGCTGATGTCTATTTTTTATTAACTAATAAGGCGTCCGCCGCCACCCCATATGCCAGAACCGCCAATGATGATAATTAGAATAAACAATACGACAATAATGCCGATTGCCCAAGCGCCACCGCCATATCCTGGACCAGGACCATATCCCGGCCCGGGACCATATCCGTAGCCTCCACCGCATGGAGGAGGCGGACAGCAGCCATTCCCATAGCCAGCATTGTAATAGCCCATAAAAGCACCACCTTTCTAGGATATTACACGATATGGATACTAGCCATAAAAGGTGAGGGACATAAAGAATTTGGGCAAAGATTGTTAAAAATCAATAGGAAAACTAAAAGACATCGGCGCATGGTGGAAATCGGCATCCTCAATAAAAGCTTCTTTTGTGTAAGGTGAGTATGTTGAAATTGTCGCCGACGAAGTGAGGGGTTGAAATGTAATTAACCTCATAAATCCATTGCCACCTTTTTCATATCCTTGGTAGTCAGAGAGAATCTGCACTACTGTGCGTTCATTCACACCGTCATTATCATCATCGATACGGTCAAAACGTTGAGCCGTCCCATGAAAATGACCACTGAGGACTAGTTGGACAGATGGATAGGTACGACTAACTCATTAAAAAGTTGTTCTCCATCAGAAGAGCGTTTGCCATCAACTTGTAAGTAACGGTGGGTCGCAAGAATAGTTGTATGTTCTGGATGATCTTTAATAATGGACTTTGCCCATGTAAGTGTGTCAGAATTCCAACCGAATCCTAAATAAACAATTAGGAATTTATGACCACTTGCATGAATGATGTCATAATGGGCTTCATTATTTTTGTAAGCACCTCTGAACTGTTTATGTTGTTGAAACCTCTCAGTACCAAAATACTCACCAAATTTTTTGTAGTTAATTTTCTTATGACCAATATCATGATTCCCTGCAAGCACTCCGTAAGGAATGTTTGCTTGGTCCAATTTTTTCATGGCAAGGTCAGCTTGAACCCATTCAAATTCGTTATTCATGTGGTCTACAACATCACCTGTATGGATAACATATTTTAATGATTGTTCACGCTCATTATCAACAATCCATTGAGTCATTTGATCAAAGATGTACGGGTAATGCAATGAATAATACTGTGTATCGGACATCCAAACAAAAGTGAATGGCTTATTCCCTTTTGCAAAAACCGTTTGATCTGGAGTAACAATAAGGATCATTAGAACAATAAATAGAAAAAAAACTTTTAAAGACTTATACATGTCACCACTCCTTACATTGTATTGTTTGAAAAAAAGTCGAAATTATGTTTGTGTAAACAATCTTTTTGTTAAGGATATAAAAAACATGGTACGATCTACACAAATGATAAGGAGTGATAATGGAATGACATTAAATGATTGGTTTAATAAAGGTGTAACTGCCCAGGATTATATTGAAGCGATGGAAGAAAATAAAGAGATTCTGCTCTCTATTTATCATAACTACCAAGTAAGTGTAGATGCCCATAAACGCCTTTTACCCTTGGCCGATAAAGGAATAAAAGCAATCGTCCTCACTGCAGATTGGTGTGGTGATGCAATGGTCAATGTACCCATTTTTCAACGATTGGCGCAAAATGTATTGATGGATGTTCGTTTTTTAATTCGAGATGAGAATTTGGAATTAATGGATCAATATTTAACAAATGGACGAGCTCGATCAATTCCTGTCATTGTTTTTTTTGATAGAGAGGGGAATGAATTAGGCAAATGGGGACCTCGGGCAAAAGCAGTAGAAGCAATTGTTGCCGAATGGAAAAAAGAACTGCCAGAGTCTGGTACAGATGAATATAAACAAGCATTCACAAAAACGTTTATTCCACGGATGCACCAGCTATTCAAGAAAAAAGATACGTGGAATATAATTGAAGAAGATATGCTTGAGACGATGACTAATATAAACAATTAAATAAAAATTGAGCGCAGGTTTACAATTGTTACCTGCGCTATTTAAAGAAGACAAACTTGTCATGGAAGAGTAATGATAAAAGAAGTTCGGAATGTTACAATAAAGAAAAGAGCAAGGGGGAAAGTGAATTTGTCGACTACTACACTTAAAATAGATGAAATAATTAAAAATGTCGAACGGGTGATAATTGGAAAGAAAGAAGAAATCCGTTTATGTTTAGTGGCATTTTTAGCAGAAGGACACGTTTTACTAGAGGATGTGCCTGGGGTAGGGAAAACCGTATTTGTAAAAGCAATGGCCAAGACAATTGGTGGCTCCTTCAAACGTATTCAATTTACACCGGATCTATTGCCAACCGATGTAACAGGTGTGTCGATTTACGATCAAAATAAGCAAGTATTTGAATTTAGACCTGGTCCTATTATGGCAAATGTAGTTTTGGCTGACGAAATTAATCGAACTTCTCCTAAAACCCAATCGGCGTTACTGGAGGCCCTAGAGGAGGGGAATGTAACGGTTGATGGAGAAACCATTAAGATTCACTCACCTTTTTTTGTAATGGCTACGCAGAATCCAGTCGAGTATTCTGGAACTTTTCCTTTACCAGAAGCCCAATTGGATCGTTTTTTAGTAAAGATTAGGCTCGGGTACCCTACTTTAGAAGAAGAATTGGAACTATTAAAAAGAGTAGAACATGAACACCCAATTGATACATTAGAAAGTGTTGTGTCATTAGAAGACTTGCAAATGCTTCAGGCTGAAGCAAAGGCGGTTTTTATAGATGAACGCGTAAAAACATATTTAATTAATATCATTCATGCAACTCGTTTAAACCGTGAGATCGAACTTGGGGCAAGTCCACGTGCGTCTATTGCTCTCATGCGGACAAGCCAAGCATATGCATTAGTAATGGGTAGAGATTACGTAACCCTGATGATGTTAAAAAAGTAGCTTCTTTTGTGCTTGGACACCGTATTCGCTTGCGGAACGAAGTTTAATGAAAGAACAAGAGCCTGAAACCTTGTTAGAAGAGGTTATTAAACATATTCGGGTCCCGGTTGAACGGAAAAGGCAAACGACCTAATGAGCAATTTTCGATTAAAAATGGCAGTAATGATCATACTTAAATGGCTGCTTGCGATTCTTATTTTTGCTGGATTTTTCACATACGGAATGTTCCAAGGTGGTTTCGTAAGTTGGTTTTTATTTTACGGGGTAACAGCTCTTTTTATTATGTCTTGTCTAATCCCCTTTTTGTCTTTATTAGGACTTAAAACAGGTCGCCAGATATCAGTTGAAGAAACAGAAGCTGGCTCAGTTTTTGATGTTTCGATAACAATATCTAAACCGTGGTTTGTTCCTTTCTTTTATTATGAAGTCATTGACAGCACACCCGATTTCATTAGAAAAGAAAAGAATAACGCCATTTTTTTCTTTTCTTTTGCAAAGGAAATGACATTCTCTTACGAAGCAAGCGCATATAAAAGAGGTGTTTATAACTTCGATGAGATACAGGTTATCGCTCATGATTTATTTGGTTTATTTTGGTTGAAACGAAAAATGAAAGAGGAAACCTTGCTACTTGTATACCCGCCTTATTATTTAGTTCAAAACCCACAATACATTTTTGATAATGTAAAGTTGTCGAAACGGTTTAAAAAAGGAAATGATGACCATTCCATTGCTGGCGTTCGACTTATGTGAACGGAGATCGCATGTCTAGGATTGATTGGAAACGTTCTGCAGGAGTAGCAGGACTTTTGACCAAAGAGTTTGAAACGGATCAAAATGAAGAAGTCACTTTGCTCGTATACCCTATGATTGTTAGATCAGAGCAAGAGAGAGAGTGGTTTGAAACGAGCATTATTGATGCTGCTTCGTTAGCTTCGACTTTTGTAAGAGGAAAAGCTCATGTTTTGCTGTGTACGTATAATCAAAAGTGGAAAAAAACTCAAATAGAGGATCGATCATGGAAACGAGGTTTACGTGAATTAGCACAGGTGGAACCTTTAGCCCCTGCAATCGACTTACCAGTTCCTCCAATAAAGGCTGGAGATGGAGGAATTATATTTCTTGCTATTCCTTTTATGACAGATAGTACTTTGCAGTTAGTGAAGACACTTATTAACCAAACGGTGGACTTGCACGTTATTGTAGCGAAGCCTCTTGAGCAGGGATATCAAGAAGAAATGAAGAGAATAGGGGCGCAACAGTTTGAACCAATCTATTTGAGGAGGAGGGCAGACTATGCATAAAAGAAAACGGATATTTCGCGATTTTCTTTTGTATATGTTTGGGTTCCTGCTTTTATTGGAATGGCTTTATCCAGTTCCGTATATGACCTATACAGATGAAAAATGGCTATTTATTATTACTGCAGGCTTGTTCTTTTTCATTACTTTCATAAGGTTGCCATTGTTCATATCACTATTTCTGCGCTTTGCTATCGTAATAGGTGCGTTGTATTGGTTGTTCCCTGAAACTGTTATAGGTGAAAATTGGCTATCCATGTTTATGGACGATTTGTTTTATAATGTAATCTTAATGGCTTCTGGTAATTTAGTAGGTATCACTGATTTGCACCGAACATTATTGTTTCTTTTGCTACTATCTATTATGAGCTATTTATTGTATTACTGGATTGTACATGCTCGGAGGATTCTCTTATTTCTATTGATAAGCATCATTTACATTAGCACAATCGATACGTTTACCGAATACAGTGGGAGTTGGGCGATTGTCCGGATTTTTATAATCGGTTTATTCTTGCTTATGGTACTTCACTTACTAAAAAAGGGAGAACATGGAGGTGCAAAGGTCGTTTATTCGTTAAGTGCCTTAGCAAGGGCCTTTGCATTAGTAGCAGTATTTATATTTGCTGCTGCATCAATTGGCTATGCTATGCCAAAACCAGAGCCTCAGTGGCCTGACCCTCTTCCATATATACAATCATTCTTTGGGTATTCAACCGAAGGAAGAGGAACAAATCAACGAATTGGTTACAGTGATGATGATCGCTATTTAGGTGGGGGCTTTATTCAAGATGATACCCCCGTTTTTACTGCTGAAGTCGAAGAAGGGCAGTATTGGAAAGGAGAAACAAAAGATCTCTACACAGGTGTAGGTTGGGAATTATCTCTTTCAGATAATCGGAATGAACGGAGTGTTGAACCACCAATTGTAGATGCAAATGAACGATCAGTTGAAACTGTGGAGATTGAAGAAAGGCAAGCTTCTGTTCAGTTTTATAATGAAGGAGAACAACAGTTCAAACATTTGTTTTACCCAGGTGAATTGACGACTCAAGTTGTAAGTGATGCATTAAACGAAGATGTCCACCAAATCCAAATTGACCCACTTTCTGATATGGCAACCCTTGTTAATGGGGACTTCCCTCCAAATCTATATGAGCTAACTTTTTATGACCGAACATTTATGGTGGAAGGACTAAAAGCAATAGGCAGGCCCGTTTACTCTGAAGAAGAGCTTGAAAGCTACTTACAGCTTCCTAATGATCTCCCAGATCGAGTGGGTGAATTGGCTGAAGAGGTTACTTCAAATGCGGAAGACCAATATGAAATGGTTGTTGCAATTGAACAATTTTTAACTGGTCCTGATTTTGATTATGAAACCGAAGACGTTCCAGTCCCAGAGCCTGGACAGGATTATGTCGATCAATTTTTATTTGAAACGATGCGTGGTTATTGCGATAACTTTTCAACAGCGATGGCCATTATGTTGAGGTCACTTGATATTCCAACAAAATGGGTGAAAGGTTTCACTGAGGGTTCAAACGAAGGGCAATCGAGTGAGAGGGAAGGATTCAATGAGTATCTGGTAAGTAATAATAATGCTCATTCTTGGGTGGAAGTGTATTTTCCCGATGTTGGCTGGGTTCCATTTGAACCAACACCTAGCTTTTCAGGTTTTGATTTTCAACAACCAGAAATTGACGTTGACGCGCCGGGTGATGAATTTGAAGCTGAAGAACCGGAAAGTCCAGAAGTTGATTTGCCTGAAACACCAGAAATGGAAGAGGAAACAGAAGAATCAAGTGAGAATGTAATCGAAGAAAACAATAACACCGGGCGTTATAGTTATTGTTTATCATTATAGGGTTTATATGTGTATCTGTAGCAGTTTTTCTATTAAGAAAACCAATTGCACGGTTCTATGTGAGTCGGAGCCTGGAGCACGGAAATGAGCCAGAGTTATATGCAAGGTCTTACGAACGTTTAATTTGGTTATTGACAATTCATGGTTTTAAACGTTCAGAAACGCAGACTTTAAAAGAATATGCGAGATATGTTGATAGACAGCTCGATTCTGAGGAAATGAGCGAACTGACATCAGCCTATGAACAATTCTTATACAGCAACGAAACACCCGTTATTAATAAAGAACGCTTTAAAGAAAATTGGAAAAATATCCTCGAGAAAATCAAATCTTGACCTTGTTCAGTAAGGCTTGTTATGATTGAATTTGTATGAACTGTATAAAAACAAGCTTTTAATAAAATGATGTTAATAGGCATTTGTTAATAAGGGCTGCAATTACAATGTTTTGTTCCATTGTTCTTGTAGCCGTTTTATATGCGTAAAGCAAAAGACGTTTACGTGAGATTCAGAAAAAACATGCAGGGGTGAAATACATGCAAGTAGCAAATCATGAAACGATTGTTGTGCTTGATTTTGGCGGACAATACAATCAATTAATTACGCGCCGCATCCGGGATTTAGGTGTATACAGTGAGCTACATTCCCATAAAATCACAGCGGACGAGCTTAAAGAAATGAATCCAATTGGGATTATTTTTTCTGGCGGACCAAATAGTGCATATGTAGAAGGTGCTCCTAAATGTGATCCAGCGATTTATGACCTTGGCATTCCGATTCTTGGAATTTGTTACGGTGTACAACTAATGACTCACCACTTTGGTGGTAAAGTGGAAAAAGCATCACATCGTGAATACGGAAAAGCATTACTTAATGTAGAAAATCAATCTGATTTATTTAAGGGTCTTCCAATTGAGCAGACAGTTTGGATGAGCCACGGAGATAAGATTATCGCTCCACCAGAGGGCTTTACTGTTGATGCTTCAAATCCATCTTGTCCAGTTGCTGCTATGAGTGATGAATCACGTAAGTTTTATGGCGTTCAATTCCACCCTGAAGTACGTCATTCAGAGTTTGGTAATGACTTGCTTAAAAACTTTGCGTTTGAAATTTGTGGAGCAAAAGGCGAATGGTCAATGGAAAACTTCATTGATGAGGAAATTAGAAAGATCAGAGAACAAGTTGGCGATCGCAATGTACTATGCGCGCTGAGCGGTGGCGTTGACTCTTCTGTTGTAGCGGTTTTGATTCATAAAGCGATTGGTGATCAATTAACATGTATGTTTATCGATCACGGCTTACTTAGAAAAGACGAGGCAGAAAGTGTTATGGAAACATTTAGTGAAGGGTTTAACATGAATGTTGTTAAAATCGATGCAGCTGACCGTTTCCTTGGCAAATTAAAAGGTGTCACAGATCCTGAACAAAAAAGGAAAATCATTGGTAATGAGTTTATCTATGTATTTGATGAAGAAGCAGCTAAGCTGAAAGACAAAAAAATGGATTTCTTAGCTCAAGGCACTCTTTATACAGATATTATCGAATCAGGTACCGATACTGCACAAACAATTAAATCACACCACAATGTTGGTGGATTACCTGATGATATGAGCTTTGAATTAATTGAACCATTAAACGCACTGTTTAAAGATGAAGTTCGTGTTCTTGGCACAGAACTAGGCATTGATGATGAGATCGTATGGCGTCAACCATTCCCAGGTCCAGGTCTTGGTATTCGTGTACTTGGTGAGATTACAGATGAAAAACTAACAATTGTTCGTGAATCAGATGCCATTCTGCGTGAAGAAATTAAAAAAGCGGGTCTTGAACGTGAGATCTGGCAATACTTTACTGCGCTTCCTAATATGCGAAGTGTTGGCGTGATGGGTGATGCGCGTACCTACGATTATACAGTTGGTATTCGTGCTGTAACTTCAATTGATGGAATGACCTCTGATTGGGCACGTATCCCATGGGATGTACTTGAGCTTATTTCTACTCGAATTGTAAACGAAGTCGATCACGTAAACCGAATTGTTTATGATGTAACCAGTAAGCCACCTTCCACAATTGAGTGGGAATAATAAAGACAAACCCCTTTTTCTTAAGAAAAAGGTTTTTTTTTTGATTGAAATAAAATGATGTACCTGGCAAGCTCTAGGTGAATACCCTGTAGCAAGAGAAAGGAGTGGAGGCTATGAGACCTTTTCATGGTAATGTCCCACATCATCAAGGGTATCCAGGAGCACAACCTCAATTTCAAGAAGAAGAAAGAAACCCACACGTGTCAATGAATCAAAATCAAATGGGGGGATTTTTACCTCATCAACATCATCAGTCCAATGACCAATTTCTAGGACATCACATGAATATGAACAATGAGCACATGCAAGGACATCACATGAGTATGAACAATGAGCATATGCAAGGCCAGCATATGAGTATGAATAATGAATATTCTCCATCTATGGCTAACAATCAGCAAGCCCTTCAGCAAATACAAACACAATGTAATCAAATGAAAGATCATCATGTTGAATTAAAAATGGAAGATGGACAGTCAATTGATGGGATTTTAACTGAAGTTAATAACGATGGAATCACCTTATTGGTCGGAGAAGATGTTCACTATGAAGAAGCAAGACAGTTCGGCTATAGATATCGTCGGTATCGTCCGCGCTTCTTTCCATTTGGTCGGTTTGGAGGAATTGGATTTTTCCCATACTTCTTCCCGCCGTTCTTTTTCTAAAAATGAAAGGAGTGTGTTTCTTAGCACACTCCTTTTTTTGTCATCTGCTTTTGCTAAAGGTAAATAACATAATATGTCGAAGTAGGTAAGATGAATGGATTGTACAAGTTTATTTGCTATGTTCTGATTAAGAATTGTCACCTTTAGGAGGGTTTTTATAATGAAATATCGCCAACTTGGAAATACAGATTTATCAATTAGTGAGCTTAGTTTCGGCACATGGGCAATAGGCGGAGCATGGGGGGAGAAAGATGATAAACAGTCATTGCTTGCATTGGAAAAGGCAATGGAAACTGGGGTCAATTTTTTTGATACTGCCGATGTTTATGGGGATGGTCATAGTGAAGATTTGTTAGCTCAAGCGACTAAAGGTAGAGAAGACGAAATTTATGTAGCTTCAAAATTTTGTAGAGCTGGTGACATTACTGATCCAACAAATTATAATGAAGAAACTGTACGTACGTATTTAGAAAATACGTTAACCCGTTTAAAACGAGACCGGCTGGATTTGTACCAAATTCATTGTCCACCAAAAGAAATTTTGGAAGAAGGCAATGTGTTTCAAGTATTGGATAAACTGCAAACAGAAGGAAAAATTAGATACTATGGTGTCAGTGTAGAAAGCGTCGAAGAAGGAATGATTTGCCTAGAACAGCCAAATGTCAGAGCACTTCAAGTCATTTTTAATGTTTTACGTCAAAAACCACTCGAAAAACTATTACCACTTGCAAAACAAAGGGGAGTTGGCATCCTGGCGAGAGTTCCATTAGCAAGCGGTTTGTTAACAGGGAAGTTTACGAAAGAAACTATATTTGCAGAGGATGATCATCGAAAGTTTAATCGTCATGGTGAGGCATTTAATGTGGGGGAGACTTTCGGTGGCCTTGAACTTACTAAAGGAGTAGACCTTGTTAACGAGGTTAGTTGGATTAAAGAAAGCAGGGAATCTCTTGTACAAGCATCATTACGTTGGATCTTGGACCAGGAAGAAGTGTCCGCGGTCATCCCGGGCTTTAAAAGTGTAAAACAAGTACAGGAAAATTTACGGGCACTTGATGTACGTGGATTTACAATCGATGAGAAAAATAGACTGAAAACATTTTATGATGAGCACGTGCACAGTCAAATTCGAGGAAGTATTTAAGGATTTATCCAAGCTCAAAGGGAGCTTGGATATTTGTGGGTACGTAGATTTAGAACGATCACTTAAGAAAGGAGTGATTAAATGCAACGTGTGATGGTTGTAGGTATTTCAAGCGGAGTCGGTAAATCAACCTTTGCCAAAAAGCTAGCAAATGTATTAGATTTGCCCGTCCATCATTTGGACACCTTATACTGGAAGCCAAATTGGGTGGAGACATCATCTGAAGAGTTTTCTTTTCTGCAAAGAGAGGTTGCGGCACAAGAGAGTTGGATCATAGAAGGGAATTATAACAGTACGTTTGGAATAAGAACAGAACGTGCAGATACCATCATTTATTTAGAGTTGCCACTTAGAGTGTGCTTGTATCGAGTATTTAAACGATGGCTCACAAACATAGGAAAAACACGTTCTGATATGGCAAGTGGTTGCAAAGAGAAAATTGATTATGCCTTCATTAAATTCATTGTGACAACTTATAGACCACGGAAAAGGAAGATGGCTGATCGGCTTCAACATTTTTTAGAGAGTGGACCCGATAAAAAAGTTATTCGGTTAAAAGGAAAAAAAGCAATCAAATCTTACATAAAAACAGTAGATAAGGTTAATTGATAGATTTCTAATGAGTTAAATAAATCGTTCTGTGCTAATCGATTATTCATGATGATTGAGACAGTATTTATATGAAAGCAAATAGAGGAATCTGTACTAGCGGACGGCATACACGTAGACTCCTGTGGGAGAAAAGACGAAGGTGAGACACGCAGCGCAGTGAGGAGGCTCATCCGTCGCCCGCGGAAAGCGAAGTGTATGCGGGAGCGGGGACAAACAGGGGAAGCATCGTACATTCACTCCTCATAAAAAAGCTTATCGACGTTCTCGTTTTTACGAGACTTTGTCGACAAGCTGAGAGAAGAGCCTTTTAAGGTTCCTCTTGTTCTATGTCCAACGGCTAAAATAGCGTTTAACTTTGTTAGAAAAAAGTTGCCATTGTTCCCGCAGAGAAGGAGTATCATCACGTTTTTTCCATTCTTGGTATGTGGCAAAACTGATTAAAGCTGCTCCAGCTGTCATCAAATAGACCCACCAAGGTAAGCTACCCCAAGCATCCCTTGTTGTGTACAAGGTGTTTGAGAATAACACGATAATACCGGTCAGAAAATATGCTGCATACTTTAGAAAGAATCCGATTAACAAAGCTACAACAGCTAGAATGCTGAGAACAAGACTGTTTGCCAAATTCTGTTCTGCAAGCGTGTAAAAGCTCATTGCACCAAAACCAATAATGGCAACAGCGGTTTCTGCATAAGCTCGCCAGAGGGCGATTTTTGATACTTTACGTAGAAGAATGCTAGCGAGAACCATGAACGCAACCGAATGAGCGTAAATTAACCAGTCGTTTGAAATCGAAAGTAGTGATAGCAAGAGTGAATAAGGATAAAAGAACCCTATTAGAACAGCGGTTGCTTTTCCGTAACGGATAGACTCGTTTGTTTCTTTAATAAAGACAAGAATCAAGTAAGTAAAAAAGAACGTTGTGATCATAAATTCAGTGCTAGTAGACAGGTCATTGTTGTGGCCAAGAAGCAAGGTACTAGCACTTGTGGCCGCTAAAATAAGACCAGCGAGCTGACCGCTATTTATGCCATTATGGTTCAATAGTGACCAACCTTTAAAATAAACGCCTGCTGCAAGACTTGCAAAAGCCATAAGCAAAAGCAAGCTGGCGATAAGAAATGTACCAAGCGCACTAAGCAACAAGGCAATGCCTGCTAAAAGGTTGGAACCGCAATCACATTTCCACGTCTCCAAATCTTTTCAAGCGCAATGACGGTCCCTCCAGCGATAACGAGCACGAGAGCAATTCGTTCAAGGCCATAATTACCTAATTCAAATAGAGGCAAACAGATTAGATAAGCATTTAAGACGGCAACAGCAACAAATAAACCATATTTTCTAAAGGAGAAAGGTTTCCACCAGCTTAATAGGCAAGTATTGATCCTGTTAAGAGCAAACTATCTACGCTTGTGAGTAAGGACGTTTGGCTAAACCAAATCCAGTTGTAAACTAGAAGGAACAAACTAAGTAAAGTTGCTTGAGCAATACGCCATTTTAATTTTTTCTGCAAAGTCGTTTCAAAGACTAGAAAACCTATAGGAAGTAACAAAGCTTGAATCGAGACAAGACTTAAGTTTGCATACATTATAAACAAAGTAGGAAACAACAAAAGCATTCCATGCCCAATCATGTAAAAGCAAGAACCACCGTATGGTTCAACTTTCATAAACATTCTCCCTGCAAAAGTGAATACTCCACCCGCTAGTAAAAGAAAGAACCAAAAGACAACCTCACTTTCACTAAAACGATAAAGTAGCAAACTTAGATAGGCAAAACTAGAAAAAATCGCGGTTCCCCACCAAAGGTGTTTTTGTTTAACAAAATATCGGATAGCAATATACAAATAAACGGCGCCGGCGACAGCATACAAGGTTAACCACTGTGGTGCTTCCGAAGAGAAGAACTCATATGAAGAAGTTGCGAGCAGTGCCGTCAATCCGTACGAAACACCTCCTAATAAAAACGCGACTTGGCCTACAAGATGATCGAACAAGCGTCTATAACCAAATGCAACGAGAACCAGAATAGTAGCAGAAACCAAAAAATGGGTAACTGTCACTACAGAACCTGCATAAAGAGACGAAGACCACAGAGCTGGAAAGGCACTCCAAGTAAATAGAAAAAGAAGCACGGCGCTAAGTAAGCCTGCAGTTCTCCTATTGTCTAGATCATAACGTGAGACAGTGACAGCGAACAGACTTATAACAATGAGCCAGCCCGTTAATAGTTGCCATTCAAAAGCAGACCATAGCTGCAATGCAACAAAACTAAGCATAAGAAGGATGCCTAACTTTAATGGTCTAATCACCAAGTGAACGTCGGCCATTTTTAAACGAATTGCAGTAACATAGAAACTAAGTAGAACAACAGTTTGTAAGGTTGCACTTATAGCGATCGTACTGGAAAACTCACCAATAATAAAGGTGATTGTATAGAGCGAGAGTAAAAATGAAAAAAACTGCATCGTTTGATGACGTATAAGCCTGCTACTGCCTATAAATAAAGCACATAACCAGCCAAGAGTGCATAGATAAAGCCAATGATCAGCTATGCTTAAAGAAAACATCATTTGTGCAAACAGGTGAGTAAACACAATTGAGAAAAGAAAGAACACGAGCAAAGGAATTTTCAATAAAGCTTCGTTTTTACTTCTGCGTTCAAATTCATAACCAATGAAAAGAACTGTTGGCAAAATTAAAATAAGAAGTGGTATTAGTTGGCTATGCACTGAGCCGCTGGTTATTGCGTTTGTAATCCCGATCATAAAAAACAAACCTGCTAAAATCGAAAATGCAAAAAACGGCTTATAACTGTGAGCTAACCAATACAACAGAAGACCAACTAGGGCAATGTTTATAAAAGCCAAGCTATTCCAACTCAAGAAAACCAATTGTATAAAACTAATTAGCAGTAATTGACAAAGCATAAAATGAGGAAAGAATCGTTTGTATTCTGAAAACACAGCTAGCGATTGTTTATTGTTTCTAATTAACAGCTGAAGAGCAGATACTGCAATTAATACAAGGACATACATAGCTGCTGTGGTGGTGATAAAAGCTGCAGCAAATAAAATACTAATTGTACACGCAATAACGGTCGTGTATTGAAAAGCACGATGTGCATGAAGGCGAAATAAACCTGCATATAAAGCGGCACATGCGAACGCAGCGGCTGAAGCAAATAACGCACTTCCTTCTCCTTCTGTTGACAAATAGGAACCAAAGATCCCGTAATAACTAATCGAGAATAAGACGATTGGTACAAAAAAAGCAAAGAGCATAAGAAAGGCAAGCATCGTTTGTGGGATGTTTAATTTATGTGCAATTAAGCTCATGGCTGCAAAAAGTAAGGCGATTCCACTAATTAATAATACTTTTGCCCCATCTGCAAGTAGTAACCAGTTTGTTAATGCGAGCAATAATCCACCAAGTAAGAGAAGAGCGACCCCCGAGGTTAAAATATAGGTTAGACGCCTTTCCCGAAGCTCCTTGGGAGAGCGTTCTGGTTTTTTAGGTACGACTTGAACTTTATCGTTAATGCTAATTGAATTATGTTCAATAGATTTTTCTAATTGCGAATCAGGTACTGGTAAAGGCGTCAAAGGTGCCGGCTCAATGCTAGTTAGATTGCTTATTTTTTCTTCAAAACCTTTGCGAATACTTGAGTAATCTGCAAATGAAATATAACCATCTTTAGCAAGAGAGTGAACTTCCTCCTCTGCAAGGTTTATGCGTTCTAAGTGTTTCTCTGTTTGCTTATCCATAAGTAAAACCTCCCTAGGATAGTTCCTAAAACCTTCCTAATATCTTATATTAGTTACTAATACCAGGTCATTAATAATATGATATTTACATGAATTATCATATTTATCTAAATAAAATGAAGGCTGCTTTAATTATTATGAATTCCACTCTTAAACGCTTAATAAATCGGGTATAGTTCAATGAGGTTGTCATGAAGCACAGAAAAGGAGTGGCGCATATGACAAAGAAAATAAGTCAAACAAAGACACGGCCGACTATAGGTGATTTTCTTTTTCATTCGATCAAAAAAGAGGGTATTACGGATGTATTTGGCGTGCCAGGTGATTACAACTTCGCTCTTCTTGATAAGTTAGAACAATACGAAGGTCTAACATTCATTAATGCCCGAAATGAGTTGAATGCTGGATACGCGGCTGACGCATATGCACGATTAAAAGGGATAGCTGCCTTAATTACGACTTTTGGTGTCGGTGAATTAAGCACGGCTAATGCGATTGCAGGGGCGAATAGCGAAAATGTACCGATTATTCACATTGTTGGGGCCCCAGACTCTTCTTCGCAAAAGTCTGGCAAACTTGTACATCACACATTGATGGACGGAGATTTTCATGTGTTTCGCCGCATGTTTGAAGAGATTTCAGCGTATAGTGCTATTTTGACTCAAGAAAATGCAGCTTTTGAGATTACGATAGCGATACAAGTCGCAAAAGAAAAGAAAAAGCCTGTTTATTTAATGATAGCAGATGACGAGGTGATGGATGAGTTGATGCCTCGTGAAGAGGAATGGACAGGTATTAGCACAAGTGAAAAGCCATTCCAAGAGGCGTTATCCCATGCGGAAGAATTGCTTCAAACGAGCAGGAAAACTGTCTTGCTCGCAGATTCGAAAGCGAAAAGTTTTCAACTGAAAGGCAGAATGGAACAACTTGCTGAAAAAATGAATATTCCAGTAAGCTGCATGGTGTACGGTAAAGGTGCAATTGATGAAGCACACCCAAATTACATTGGTATATATGCAGGTGCTTTTGGTAGTCAGGACGTCAGACAAGCTGTTGAAGAGGCTGAATGTGTCATAGCTGTAGGCCTTGTGTGGCGGATACGAATACAGCAAGCTTTACGTCAGAATTAAATCCTCATAAAACGATTGAAATTCAGCCGGATTTTGTAAAGATTGGGGAAGCGGAATATCGTTTAATAAAGGCTGATGATATGCTTGAAGGACTGATGAATATTGGCTTAAAACAAGCTGATTCAATTCCAAAGTATTCATTTCCTTACGATGAGAAAGTAGAAATAGGAGAAGAAGAATCACTAGTAGCCGAAGCGTATTATCCACTTTTGCAACAGTTTATTAAGGAGGAGGATATCGTTTTAGCTGAAACAGGCACCTTCTTTTATGGAATGTCCCAAGCAAAATTAAAGCAAGGAGTCAGTTATATCGCCCAAGGTGGGTGGCAATCGATTGGTTATGCTCTCCCTGCCACTTTTGGAGCCTGCATTGCGGCCCCAGAACGCAGAGTTCTTTTATTTACAGGGGATGGTTCGCTTCAACTAACTGTACAGGAAATTAGTTCAATGCTTCGGCATGGTTGCAAGCCGATTATTTTCATATTAAATAATGGGGACTACACAATTGAGAAATATTTAAATACAAAGACAGACCATCAAGCTTACAACGAGATCCCAAACTGGTCCTACACAGACTTGCCAGCTGCGTTTGGAGGAGAGGCGTATAGTGAAGCAGTTGAAACAATAGGTCAATTACAAGGCGCGTTAAAAAAAGCAGGAGAAGAAGCTGTTGATAAACTATGTTTAATTGAAATGATTGTGAAAGAAGACATGGACGCTCCAGATTATATGAAAAGATTACGGGAACAAAAGAAGGATGAATAATTCAATGAACAAACAAAGCTGCCCATTTTAATGGGCAGCTTTGTTAATTTAAGCGCTCTGTTTGCTTTCCCAATCAGAGATATCTTCTTCAAGTGGGAGGTTTTCTGCACGGCGTCTGTTCGCAGAGCGGAAGAATAGAACTGTTAGTAGAACTGTGAACAAAACTCCAATAATAACCGATGTTTGCATTGGCAAGTTTAAGCCAATTGGTGCGTTCATAATATACGTAGTAGCTGTAACACTCATAAACCATGCTGGGAATATCGCAATCCAATAATTCCTGCGAGCAACAAATAAGAACATTGCGCCAATCCAAAGTGCGATAACAGCGGTGGACTGATTGGCCCAATTAAAGTACTGCCAGAGCATCGTAAAATCAACCGTTGTTAAAATAATCGAGATAATGAATAATGGTGCCGCAATCCAAATACGATTCATTATTTTCTTTTGTGGTACTTTAATGTAATCAGCAATAATCATTCGTGCGCTACGGAACGCGGTATCGCCTGAAGTGATTGGTAAGATGATAACGCCAAGAATGGCAAGAGTACCAATTACTGGTCCCAGCATCATTGTTGAGATTTCTGAAACAATTCCACCAGTACCGATTGTGTTAATTAATTCATTTAGTGTGATTGGACCATCAAATAAGCTCATAGCAGCAGCAGCCCAGATCATTGCAATCATACCTTCAGCAATCATCATACCATAAAAAATTCTACGTCCTTGGCTTTCATTTTGTGTTGTACGCGATATGATTGGTGATTGAGTCGCGTGGAATCCAGATAAAGCACCACAAGAAATGGTTAAGAATAAAAGTGGAAAAATTGCTACACCGCTAGGATGTGTATTTGTTAATGAAAGCTCCGGAATAGGAGCTTGGTTCCACACAAGAGCCGCACCAATACCAACTGTACTAAATAAAAGTAGAGCTCCGATATATGGATAGATGTTTCCTATAATCTTAGTAATTGGCAAAATAGTTGCTAAAAGGAAATAAATAAATATAAGAACGACAAATATAATAACTGGTACAGAACCGTTTACTAAATCATAAAGTAGGTCTGCTGGAGAAGCTACGAATACCGTACCAACAAGAAGCAAGAGTAAAATAGAGAATGCATTGACAACATGCTTCATAGCTTTTCCAAGAAATCTTCCTGCAAGTTCTGGCAAGTGAGCGCCACCGTTTCGAATGGATATCATGCCTGTAAGATAGTCATGTACAGCACCTGCAAAAATACAACCAATAACGATCCAAATGAATGCAACTGGTCCATACAGAGCACCCATAATTGGTCCAAATATTGGACCGACACCAGCGATACTAATAAGTTGAATGAGAGAGTTCTTATTTTTTCCCATCGGAATATAATCTACACCATCATTATGTGTGTAAGCAGGAGTTGTTCGTTCTGTTTTTGGTTGAAATACTTTTTCAACAAACTTTCCATACGTAAAGTAACCTATTAATAAAAGAGCAATTGCCCCTAAAAATGTATACATAAGACGTCCTCCTCGCATTTTGTTGAATGCGTTTTCATGAAGTAAGTGTACAAAAATAATCTCTGTTTGTGTTGGTATTTGTATTAAGATGTCGAAATTAGGGTGTGAGGTGCGTAAAAAAAGAGCCAAGATGTGAAATG
>BAXC01000072.1 GCA_001310375.1 Bacillus sp. JCM 19041
GCTCGGCTGCATCATCCCCACCCCTCTCCTTTACTGGTTTAACTCAAACAACGCATCAACCTCTGTCGCTGTACGATTAATTGCCTCATCCATCTCTTGTGATCCACTTAATACACCTTGGATCATGTTTTGGATTTCATTTGAAATGGCAGGATATTGCTCACCATAGGCACGAGGGCGAGCGAACTCCATGCTTGTCGCAAAGGCTTGATAATACTCGTCATCTTGCCAATATGGGTTCTCAATTAAATCTTCTCTTGCAGGCAAATAGTTTTTCGCTTGAACCATCTCAAGCAAAACCTCTTCCTCTTGTAAAAACGAAAGGACTTGCCATGCTTCTTCAATATGGTCAGACGAGCTGCCAATGGCAAAGTTCTCACCGCCAATCGCAGTTGCTTGTTCTTCCTTAGCGGGTAAAGGAACAACGCCCCAATCAAAGTCAAGGGAATCACGTAACTGTTCGACTTGCCATGTCCCATTAACCATCATCGCTGTACTTCCGTTCACAAACTGCATTGCCACATCTTGTTGGTTAAGCGTCAACACTTCACGCGACATATAACCTTGATCAATCATATCCTTCCAAAGCGTTAATGCTTCCGCCGTTTCACTACTCCGCAACTGATCTAAATCCCCTCCTGCTTGCCATAAAAACGGCAAGAATTGAAAAGACCCTTCCTCACTTTGTACAGCTGCAACGGATAGCGGGTAGTTAATGTCCGTTTCTGCTAACGCTTCTGCTGTTTCCTTTAGTTCATCCCATGTTTCTGGTGGATCTATCCCAATATCAGCAAGCACCTCTTCGTTATAGAATAACGCCAAGTTGTTACTACCAAACGGCAATCCATAATTACGACCTTGGTACATCGTTGACTCCCACGGACCCTCGAAATAGAGATCTGCTTCTCCCCATTCCTCAACAAAACTGGTCAGATCGGCTAACGCCCCGGCAGCTGCCAATGCTTGATGGTTCGGGTTATCGACAATCATAATATCGGGAAGTTCTCCTCCAACCATAGCCAACAACAACTTGCGCTGCATTTCAGAAAATGGGACTGATACTCGTTCAATTGCTATGTCTGGGTTCGCATCCTCAAATTTTTCAATTGCATTGATTACTGATACATCAGTACCGTCTCTGCTACCGTACGTATCCCACCACATCAGTGTCGTTTTTTCACTTGACGTCGTATTTGCACAGCCCGTTGTTAGAGCGATTACAGTCATTGTTCCCATCAAAAGGGCTTTTCTCATGGTTTAGACCTCCATAATTTGTCTTTACAGAGTAGCAACTTACTAAGCTTGATTAACCAGTTGTTGTTTCAGCGCCTTTGATTGTTTGTTTTTCTCCCGTTTTCGCAGCCTTGATGGCGGCATCCGTAACAGCTAGGCTTTTTATATTATCTACAATCGATGTTGGTGGTTCTACATCAAGTCGGATAGCTTCGATAAACGACTGTAGCGATAACAATCTGTCTGGTAGCGCTTGTTCAATGAGAGGGATTTTCTCTGGCTCTTGCTCTTCATCTTTATAGAAAAATACTTCATCATTAATTAGTTCTACCGCTCCTTTCTCACCAACAAGACGTAATTCACCATTCCACGGCGTTTGGCGTCCTTTCCCTGCCCAGCGACCAATGTAATTAATTGGGGTCGTTCCATCAAATAAAAGCGCCACATTCGCATGTGGCATGCCTTTAAACCAACTCCATGTAGGTCGAAAACTATGAGCACTAATCTCAGTCACTTCTTTTCCAAGCAAAAAGCGCAAAATATCAAAGTGATGAATCGCCATGTCTTGTAAGAGAATATCTTCGTATTCGTCACGCCAACCACCAAATCGGGTCGCCCGGTTAAAATAATAATCACCATATTCAATTTCTCCAATTGCCCCTTGCTCAACAAGTTTTTTAACGGTTTGAATTTGTGGATTCCAACGGTAATTTTGACTTACCATTACTTTTGCGTGATGACGACGAACAAAAGCAAGCAGATCTTCTGCTTCTGCCATTGTATTTGTTAACGGTTTTTCCATCACCACATGTAACCCGTGTTCAATCGCTTGCTTTGCTAAAGGTGCATGAGTAACAGGAGGTGTAATAATAAAGACAATGTCAGCTTTCGTTTGTTTAATTGCTTCCGTAAAATCGGTAAAGGTGCTGATCGAAGGACCATATTGCTCTGTTACGATTTTCAAATTCGCTTCTAATTGATCAACTGCAGCGACAACCTCCACTTCATCATAGCCAACCATTAACTCGAGCCATGATTGCCCAAAACCACCAACACCAACTTGAATCACACGTACTTTCTCCGTTTCCATATGTGCCTCCTTGTTATCTGAAAATTGATTATCGAACATCAAAAATTGATAAAAGAGTTACTCTGCCTTTAAAACAGAGATATCTCTTTTATTGTTATAAATAAAATGACGCGTTGCCTTTTAGTACAATTTCTAATTTTGTCAGATGGGTATGATTTGCAGATCCATCTTCTAAATGAAAAAATCAAAGAGCTTTTTGATGGCCAAATATCCTTGACTGACAGGGTCTTGAGTAATAGTCGCTGATATCATATTTGAATGAAGATGCTTATAAACAAATTCATTCATATCGTGGCCAACAAGTGCTTGAAGCTTGTGTCCATCCCGATACAGTTCTTCTGCGATTTCCCCTAATTCAGCTGTCGCAATATACAACCCATCAAACTGCCGGAGCTTATCAAGAGTGTCTTTTCCTTTAAACGGCATCTCTTCCCAAATGACCTCAGCAATTGTTAAACCGTATTCCTCAAGCCCCTTTTTAAATCCTGCCAATTTCTCTTTTACTTGAAGCGTTTGCTCTTTCGGTACATTTGCTAGCACACCTATTTTCCCTCTAGGTACTACTAACTTTGCTAATAACTCTGCCGCCAGTTTTCCCGCCTGCTGATAATCAGATCCAACATAAAACTGACGATTGCTGTTTAACGCATCTTCATTAAACGTACAATAAGGAACTTCAGATGAATCAAGCAATTGAACCAAAGCAGTATCTCCACCAGCAATCGCAAACGCATCATACGTCCCGCTTTTTATTAGTTCACGGATTGAATCTGGGTTTGAGAAAAACTCATGCCATGGGAGCCGCCATTTATGTACAGTCACGCCATAATCTCGAAGTTCCTGTTCTGCTTGGTCGATTCCAAGTTCCACCTGCTCCCAAAAGTAGGCTGGGTATTCTCGGTAAATAATTGCTACTGTAAATGTGACTTTCTTTGAAAGCATACTTGCCATTCGATTTGGTACATAGCCGAGTTCTTCGGCCTTTTCCAAAACACGATTTCTCATTTTGTTGCTTACATTCGGACGGTTGTTTAACACCCGATCCACCGTTGCAATGGAAATACCTAGCTCTTTTGAAATTGCTTTTGCTGTCACTTTCATACGATCACCATTCTCGTCAATCATTGTTTGATAATTGATTATCGATCATCAATTATAGCGAAAAGATGTTCTAATAGCTACAAAATGAGCCACCACCTTTGTTTACCTTCTAACGATGTTGTTCATACAATAATTGAAAGCGCTTTATTTGTCAAGGTACTTAGGAATCTTTTTAACATAAAAACGCACCCCCTCCCTCGATGCGCGTTTTCGACCTTAGCTATATTCATCCCAATCTAGCTCTTCTAAAAATTCGAGAACATCTTTGTGTACTTGATCTTTCTCCTTATCAAGCGTAATGATATGACCCGAATCATTGTACCAGCGTAGTTGTTTTTCCTTTGATTTTGCTTGTTCGTAAATACGGGTTGCACTTTCCTTATATAAGTCACCATCCAATTGGCCTTGTGCGACCAAGAGTGGAACATCAATCTTTGGCAGCTCTTCACCTAGATGATCCAATAATTCCTTTAATCGCATTAAAGCAGGCATCTTAATTGACTGCTCTATTTCTTCTTCACTTTCTCCAGCAATCTTGAAATAAGAATGACTATACGCTCGAACTCGCTCATATAAATCATCTTCACTTTTCCCTTTAACTGGTGCACACATAGAGACAACTCCCACTACAGGACATTCAATTGCTAGTTTCAGCGCGAATGCGCCTCCCAATGAAACACCTGCCACCGCGATTTTCGAATACCCTTGATTCTGAAGTTGACGATAACCTGCAACAACATCATCCCACCATTCCTCTGGTGTAGATTGCTTTAGCTTCTCCGGGTGTTCACCATGTCCTCGATACATTGGACCGAGGCAAGTATAGCCTTTCTTTTCTAAGAACCTCCCTAACTTCCTTACATCAGCTGTGGTTCCAGTAAATCCATGAAGCAGCAAGACCGCTCGATCACCTGCTTTATACATAAATGGCTTTGGTCCAACTACTTTCACGTTCAAACACCCTTTCACTTATCGATACATTCCTACTAACCGTTTCGCACGCATCGCCACTGGATAATCAACATTTTTCCTTGGACACTAATAGAAGCGATCCCTTCTTCCTCTGCCTTTCGAAACGCTGCGATAATTTCTTCTGCTTCTAAAAGCTCATCCTCGGAAGGTGAAAAAACCCCATGCGCTAACTCAACTTGGTTTGGATGGATTAGCAGTTTGCCCTGAAAACCTAGGCGTTTGCTTTCTTCCGCTTCCCGCTTAAATCCATTTGCATCTTGGTAGCTCGTAAAGACACCGTCAATCGGTGGCAAAATATTAGCGACGCGAGATGCTAACACCAACTGTGAGCGAGCATGCAGTAATTCAATTCCAGAAGAACTTGGATCAATTGCGAGATCAAGACAATAATCAACTGAACCAAAGGCGATCTGATCTACCCCTTCCGCTAACGCAATCTCTTTTGCATTCCACAACCCTTGTGCCGTTTCAATGATTGGAATAATTGCTTTTCGATTGTGTGAGCCGAGTAGCTTTTGAACGTTTTCTATGTCGGTTGGAGCATTTGCTTTTGGCAACATGATATTGACGTGCTCGAGCTGGGAAAGCGCCCTTAGATCTTCTTCAAATGATTCACTCGCGCAGTCATTGATGCGTACATAAACACGGCCTGCTTCAAGGAGAGACGCTGACAAAAAGTCCACAAGCATAGATCGTGCTCGTTCTTTATCCGTAAGAGCGATGGAATCCTCTAAGTCAAATATTACATGGTCTGCGTTTGATGCAAGCCCCTTCAATAACCAATTCTCTGATTTTGCCGGCACAAACAGGAGCGATCTACTTTTTCGATTTTCCCTCTCCATTTGCATCCTCCTTATTGCTCCACTTTTGACTGGAACTCTTTGAAAATCACATCCGTATGTTCTCCGACCGCAGGAATTGGATTCATCACAGCGTCTATTAAATCAGATGTCACCGGTGGAAGAAGAGCGGGAATCTTTCCTACTGGTGAATCAACGGTTCTCCAGCGATCTCTTTCCTGTAACTGTGGATGATCTTTAAATTCTTTTAATGTATTTAAGCGGGCATTCGCAATTTTTTCATTGTCTAATCGCTTGATGACTTCCGTAGAGCTCATTTGTGAAAGACGTTCATTAATGATGGAAGATAAGCGAGTCTTCTGCTCATTTCGTTTAGCATTGGTTAGATACGTTGTATTTTCAGCTAAGACCTTATCTTCTAATACATGTGAACAAAAGCGTTGCCACTCACGATCATTTTGTATCCCTAAGAAGACTGACTTATCGGCTGTTTGAAACGGACCGTAAGGGAAGATCGTTGCATGGCTTGCCCCGGTCCGCTGCAAAGTTCCGTTTCCAACTCCTTCATAATAGAGAGGATAGTTCATCCATTCGCCTAGCGCCTCAAGCATTGAAATTTCTAAATGCGTGCCTTCTCCAGTTTTTATGCGCGCAAGCAAGGCTGTTAAAATGCCACTATAGGCATACATCCCTGCAGCAATGTCAGCAATCGAAATTCCTGCTTTTGATGGCGTTTCTTCCGTTCCCGTTACAGAAACCGCACCTGCTTCGCATTGGATTAACAAATCATATGCTTTTTTATCTCGGTAGGAACCGTTCTCGCCGTATCCAGAGATGCTACATGTAATCAATTTCGGATTGCTGGTGCGTACAGTTTCTGTGTCAAACCCTAACCGATTGATTGCTCCAGGAGCTAGATTGTGAATAAACACATCGGCTTCCTGCAAAATTTGCAGCAACAATGACTTGCTTTCTTCTGCTTTCAGGTCAATTGCAAGTGATTCTTTTGAGCGGTTCAGCCAAGTGAAGTGGCTTGATAACCCATTGACCGTCTCATCATAATCACGGGCAAAGTCACCTGATCCAGGTCGTTCGACTTTATAACCCTCGCACCTAAATCGGCCAACTGCCTTGATGCAAATGGGGCTGCAACTGCTTGCTCGATCGAAACGACCGTAATGCCTTCTAAAGGTAACATGGTTGTTCCCCCTCACACTCTTTGTTTAAAGCTTTACTTTCCCTTATTCGCTTGCTCGGTTAATACATTCTCTAGCAAATCATCCGTATACGTTGGTGCATGGTCCGTCTTGTAAACCATCATCGTCCGTCTGAACGTGACAACAGGCTTGCTGTCTTGGTTGTAGCCAATTGTGTTAATTTTGACGATACCAACCTCTGGTCTTGATGCAGACTCTCTTTTTTCGAGCACTTCGCTGTACGAATAGATCGTATCACCTTCAAACACGGGGTTTGGTAAGCGAATTTCATCCCAACCTAAGTTAGCCATTACATTTTGCGAAACATCTGTCACCGATTGTCCCGTTACAAGCGCAACCGTAAATGTTGAGTCAACCAATGTTTTTTTGAATTCCGTTTTGCTCGCATACACATTATCAAAGTGGATTGGATTTGTGTTTTGCGTTAATAAGGTAAACCATTGATTATCTGTTTGTGTCACCGTTTTTCCTAGTGGATGTGAATATACATCACCAATTTCAAAATCCTCATAAAAACGTCCATTCCAGCCTTTTTTAATTGATGCATTCACCATTGTTTAAACACACTCCTTGATCTAATTGGATGAACCGCTATCCTCTTTGTAAGATCGAAAAAAATTCCGACAGAAAAGTGGGGACTCCTATGGATATGGGTCAGTTGCAAAATTTCATTGTTGTTGCTGAAGAAGAAAATATGACGAAAGCAGCCGACTTGCTTATGCTTTCTCAACCAGCTCTTAGCCGCTCAATACACACACTGGAGAAAGAACTCGGCATGCCTTTATTTGACCGAAAAAACCGAAAAATCGTCTTGAACCGCTACGGCAAAACCTTCTTGCTTGACGCAAAGCAGATGATGCAACAGTGGGACCATTCCAAACGCAAACTAAAAGAGCTAGTTGACCCAAATGCAGGCAGCATTTCAGCATCCTTTGTTCATAGTCTCGGTATCTCCTACTTGCCCACGGTCATTAAACAATTCAGGCTTCAAAATCCAGACTATACGCTCTCGTTGCAGGAAGGGAAAGCGCCTACAATTATTAAAGATCTCTTAACAAATACAATCGACTTTGGATTTGGTACTCAATACAAAACCTTCCCAGAGCTTGAATATACAACGCTTTTCATGGATAAAATCGTCTTAATCGCAGCAGAGTCTCATCCATTTGCACAAACGGACAAGCCCGTTTCTCTTGACCAATTAGAGCGAGAACCTTTTATTCAATACACGCCTGGAACCGAGTTAAAAAAGTTACTAGACTCTACCTTTGCATCGGTTAACCGTAGGTTGAACATTGCCTATGAAGGGCTTGAGATTAATAGCATCGTCGGGCTCGTGAAAGCAAATGAAGGCGTTGCCTTTATCGCCGATTCGATCGTTCCATCGATTAACGGTATCCAAGCCATTTCCGTCGAAGGACTAACAATCGAGCGCCCCATTTATTTGATTCATAAAAAACAAGGCTATCTATCAAAAGCAGCTTTGCAATTCAAGCAGTTTATCTTAAACTATCACTCGATTCATCAATAAGAACGTGGCATTTTTAATACATGCTGGCCAATATAAGATAAAATCATATTGTTATTCACAGGAGCTACCCGATACATTCTTGTCTCGCGGAACTTCCTTTCCACATCGTACTCTTTTACAAACCCGTTTCCGCCAAACGTATCAATACAGGCATTCGCAGCAGACCAGCTCGCCTCACTTGATAAATATTTCGCTGTATTGGCGGATTCGCCGCAAGGCTGATTTTGATCAAAAAATGCACAAGCCTGATTTCTCAACACATCCGCTGCTTTTACTGCCGCATACGCTTTCGCTATTGGGAATTGGACACCTTGATTTGAGCCAATCTTCCGATTATAACTTCCCGTTCATTTGCATAGCTTACGGCTTGATCAATAAAGAAATAGCCATCGCCAATCGCTTCAGATGCCAGTAAGATCCGCTCAGCATTCATACCATCAAGCACGTATTTAAACCCTTTTCCTTCTTCCCCAATTAGCGCCGATGCAGGGATTTCCATGTCTTTATACCAAACTTTATTTGTAGCATAATTAAACATCGTTTCAACCGGTTCAATCACAAGCGCTTCGGGCTGTTCGCTCCGGACTTGACGTAAATCAATGAGAAACAAACTAATACCATCCGTCTTTTTCTTCACATCTGCGAGTGGTGTCGTTCGTGCTAACAACATAAGCAAATCGGACTGTTCAATTCGACTCGTCCAGTTCTTATGACCATTAATGACATAACCGTTCTCTGTTTTTTGAGCAAATGTTTGAATCGCAGTTGTATTTGAACCCGCATCTGGTTCTGTAATGGAAAACGACTGAAAGCGGACTGTTCCGTCTGCTATCTTCGGTAAATAATGCGCTTTTTGTTGTTCAGATCCGTGCTTTAGTAAAGCCCCCATTGTATACATCTGGGCATGGCACCCTGCTGCATGTCCTCCTGAACGATGGATTTCTTCTAACACAATGCTTGCTTCATGTATGCCTAGACCTTGCCCACCGTATTCTGTTGGAATCAACATGGATAAAAACCCTTTCCTTGTCATTCCGTCTACAAAGTCATAAGGATATTCACTTTTTCGGTCTAACTCTCGCCAGTAGCATTTGGGAATTGCTCGCAAAATGCCCGAACATTCTCTCTTAACGTTGCATCATTCGTCTTGTTTACATCTGCTAATACGTGGTTCATCGAATTCGCCCCCTTTTTTCTTATTGTACGTTCCCCAATCACTCACAAACAATCGCGATTATGCATCGCTTCTATAACAACTTTGCATCGATTTTATTTACCTACTTTGACTGTTTATACCAATCGTTACCGAATGAATCATTGATGACAACCGCTGGGAAATCAACAACCTCAATTCGGTGGATTGCTTCAGGACCTAGGTCTGATACGCCACAACATCCATTGATTTGATTGTTTTTGAAAGCAACGCCCCAGCACCACCAGTTGCCGCAAAATAAAGCGCTGATGCTGCTTAATTGCTCGATTACTTCCGTGCTTCGATATCCTTTACCAATCATCCCGACTAAACCTTTCTCTAGCAATGCAGGGGTATAAACATCCATTCGTTCACTCGTCGTTGGACCAGCAGAACCGATCACTGCCCTAGGTTGGGCCGGGGTCGGACCAACATAATAAATCGTCTCTCCTTCCACTTGTATTGGCAACTCTTTTTTTGCTCAATGGCTTCACTCATGCGCTTATGTGCTGCATCTCTAGCTGTGTACAAACCACCTGTTAGCAAAACCCGATCTCCTGCTTTTAAACGGAGTTGATCCGCCTCGCTTAGAGGAAGCTTTATCTGATATCGATTCATAACACACCTCTTAGAATTTGATTTTCTGATGTCTGACGGCATGACAATTTAAATTGACTGCTACAGGCAAAGCTGCAATGTGACAGGCGTTTGTCTCAATGTTGACGTCAATTGCTGTTGTGTTTCCTCCTAGTCCTTGTGGACCAATTCCTAACGCATTAATTGCTTCAATTAGCTCATCCTCAAGTTGTGCGGTATAGGCTTCTTCACTTCTTTGTCCAATGGGTCGAAACAGCGATTTTTTTGCTAAGTACGCACAGTTTTCGAAGTTGCCACCAACTCCTACACCGACGATGAGTGGTGGGCAGGCATTAGGACCGGCTTTTTTAACCGTGTCGAGCACAAAAGCTTTTACTCCCTCCACACCATCCGATGGCTTAAGCATCTTCAATGCACTCATGTTTTCAGCCCCTCCCCCTTTTGCTGTAAGCTGAATTAGCAAATCGCTACCTGGGACGATCTCAATATGAACAATAGCTGGAGCATTATAATGTTCACTTTTTTCTCTCGTAAACGGATTCGTCACAATCGAATGACGTAAATAACCTCTTTCATAACCAGTTCGCACGCCTTCGTTAATGGCATCCGTAATACCGCCACCAGTAACACGGCAGTCCTGCCCTACTTTTACAAGGCATACAATGACTCCTGTGTCTTGGCACATCGGCAGCCTTTCATTAGCTGCCACCGCAGCATTCGTTAAAAGCTGATCTAAGACATCACTCGCCACTGGTGACGTTTCCGTTATACTTGCCGAACGGAGTGCTTCAATCATCTCATCGCCCAATTCAACATTCGCATCTTCACAAGCAGCACTAACTCGTTTCACAATTTCCTGATAAGAGATTTCTCGCATCTGATACATCCTCCTTTATCTTCAAAATGTAAAGCTCGTCAGATCCACATTCCACACGATTGGCATCCAATAAACTGTACATAAGACAATGACAATTAAAGCAAAAATGTTCATCGCAAAGCCAACCCGAACCATGTCTAAGATCTTCAGCTTCCCTGTTCCAAATACAATCGCATTTGGCGGAGTTGCGACAGGCAGCATAAAGGAAGCGTTTGCCGCAAACACACAAGGAATCATAAGTGCAAATGGATGTAGCTCTAGCGCGACAGTTACAGCCGCCATGACTGGGAGCAAGATGGTTGCCGTCGCCGTGTTTGAAGTCACTTCTGTTAAGATGAGCACAACGAGTGTCGCCACCGCAATTGTTACGAGCAAGCTCATTCCATCAAGCAACGTCAACTTCGATCCAATCCATTCAGATAACCCCGTTTCCTTGAAGCCCGAAGCAATCGCAAGACCGCCCCCAAATAGAAGTAGGACACCCCAAGGAATGTTTTTAGAGTCTTCCCATTCAAGCAATCGACCTCTCGTCTTTTTAGCGGCGGGTAATAAAAACAAGAAAACCGCAGCAATGATGGCAATCATTCCATCTGTCAGATTCGGGAAGAAATGATTCCATATAAGCCCACGTGTGATCCACATAAATGCAGTAAAAGAAAAAACTGCGATTACCCATTTTTCCTCAAAGCTCGTTTTTCCAAGGAGACTCCGCTCCTCTTGGATCATCACTTTGCCACCAGGAAGGCTTTTCATCTTCATCCGAAACGAAAAAAAGCACAAGTAAACCCAACTCGCAAACAAAATCAACAGAACAACAGGAACCGCAAATAACATCCATACACCAAAACCAATATCTAAATCAAAAAAGTTGCGTAGCTGGGCGATCAAAATGATATTTGGCGGATTGCCAACAATCGTCGCCATCCCTCCAACTGTCCCGGCATAACAAATCGCAAATAATAACGCTTTTTCAAACTTCGGAAACTCTTTTTGATGCTCGGGATTTGTAATCGATTTTTGAACTTGGGTAATCAATGCCATCCCCATAGGCACCATCATCATGACAGTCGCTGTTGCAGAAATCCACATCGATAAAAAGGCCGTCGCTGCCATAAATCCAAAGATGAGTTGATTTGTTTTCGTTCCCATTACCCCTAAAATCAATAATGCGAGCCGCTTATGTAAATTCCATTTTTCTAAAGCAACCGCAATAAAGAAACCACCTAAAAACAAGAAAATAATATCATCGCCATAAGCCGACGTCACGACTGGAGTCGACAAGGCACCTGATAGCGGCATTAAGATAATCGGTAAGATCGCTGTAACCGGAAATGGGATCGGTTCTGTAATCCACCACGTTGCCACCCATACAGTGACGGCTAGAGCTGCCTTCGCATCAAAAGCAAGACCATCTGGATTAAAAAAAAGTAAAATCGCAGCAAACAAAGCAGGACCTAACAAGAGACCAATCAATTTTCCTTTTGTAAAAGAAGGAGCACCTTCTGGGTCTTGTCTAGGCGGTTTTTGATCCGTCGTCATTTTAGCTTCTTTTCGATTTGCGATTGCTTTTAGTGGCAATGCAAACATCGTAAAGAATTGTTTTGTTTTATAATGGGACTCCCAGATTTGATCCCACATATTCGTAAGTACCTTCACTTTGTCCTAACCCCCTCATCCAATCAAAACATTTTTTGTAAGCGTTTACTTTAATCTGTTCAACAAATGAATTTCTGCATGATTTGATGCACAAACGGATTGGAATTAGTATAGCGAAACGAATTGTCAGAAAACAATCGCAATCATGCATTAGACTGATGTGAAATTTGCATCATGGCTATTGATAGAAGAATCACATCGATTCAATGCATAAAAGTGATTGTTTTCAACGTTTTAAAACGCTTACAATTCAGAGAAGAGAAAGTGACAAAATGTAGATGAAGGAGCGGTTACCATGAACCATACGGAATCATTAACGCATTTCTGTCATGCCACTTATCATGAACAACTTCCTAATGACGTTCAAGAGATGACCAAGAAATTATTGCTTGATTGTATTGGTGTCACCTTAAGAAGTAGTGAGAAACAAGCCTCAACCTCGATACTTAAGACAGCTTTGTCCCTTTCCTCTAAAGGAGACTCGACCGTTTTTGGCACCACCTATTCACTCCCGAGTCAGTACGCCGCCCTTGTTAACGGTACGACCGCTCATGGAATTGAACTCGATGACGTGACGAGTGAATCCTCCCTCCACCCTGGTGTAGTCGTCATCCCAGTCGCACTAGCGGTCGCGGAAGAACAAAACAACACGCCTGACCAAGTAATCCGTTCGATTGTTGCAGGTTATGAAATGATGATGCGCTTAGGGGAGGCCATTACAAACCCCTCTGGGAATTATGAACGAGGGTTTCATCCAACCGGTATTTGCGGTGTATTTGGGGCAACAATGGCTGCGGGTTGTCTGCTTGGGTTAAAGAAAGAAGAGATGCTTCATGCAATTGGCATTGCTGGTAGTATGGCGTCTGGTTCAATGGAATACTTAAGCAACGGGGCGTGGACGAAGAAATTGCACGCCGGCTGGGCTGCCCATAATGGCATTATTGCCGCAAAATCAGCCGCGAATGGATTTGTTGGACCAGCAACTATTTTTGAAGGTACCTTTGGCTTTTTCAAAGCATACGCTTCTATTCATGATGCAAATAAGTTACACGAAAACCGACGTGCACCTTATAAAATCATCGAAACCAATATTAAGCTCCATGCTTGTTGCCGCTACATGCATGCGCAAATGGATGCCGCGAAACACCTTTATGAGGAGCATGACTTTCATCCCGACGATATCATAGCGATTGATACAACGGTCTTAACTGGTGGAGAAGCGCTTGTTGCCGTACCGCTTGAAGCAAAACAAACTCCAGATAATGTCGTAGATGCCCAGTTTAGCCTCCCTTATGGCATCGCTGTTGTGCTTACCTATGGAAAAGGCGGCTACCATGAATTTGACGAGTCCATTATTCATGCCCCTTCGATCAAGCGTCTAATGAAAACCGTCCGCATCTCCAAACAAGAGAAATATGACTCCCTTTATCCAAAAAAGTGGGGAGCGTCGGTACAGATCACTTTAAAAGATGGCCGTATCCTCAAAAAAGAAATCAATCATCCACAAGGCGGCTGGCCTGGTTCCGTTGCGACTTGGGAAAGCATTACAACGAAGTTCCTTGACCTCACGGATGGTATAGTCGAAAAACAAGCTCAAATAGCACTGATTGAGTCAATTAAAAGCTTCGACTCAGCAAAAAGCGGATTGAATTTACGCGAGATCCTTTTGTCGACGACGGTTTAAGGGATACATGAAACACACTAGACAAAAAAATCGGAGTGCACCAACGATAGCTGGGGCACTCCGGCTAACTATTACTCGATTAAATCATCAATCACTAAATCCTAGACGCATCTCCATCACAACGCCAGAAACAGGACCTGCATCATCCACTTCTCCATTTAAACGAAAACCAAATGCTTCATATAATTTCTGCGCGCCACTATTGTCTGGATGTAAACTTAAATAAATCGTCTCACAGCCGTATTGTTCGTACATCGTTTGGAAGAGCAACGGCAGAAACCGTTTTGCATACCCGTTCCCTTGAAACTGTTGATCAATCATAAACCGGTCAAACCATGCGCTTTTATTTCTACGAGAGGGCCAACCATACATGGCATAGCCAACAAGTGTTTCTTCATCATATAATCCGACCGAAACTCCGTTTTTCTCGATTTCTGTTTCCAAGATTGAAAAGGCATTGCTTTCGATAAACTCACTTTGTGCCTCGGACACTTTTAAAGCAACAACCGCACGCCAATTCTCTTTTGTCACTTCACGAATGTGAAGGCTCATTATTCCAACTCGCTTTCTCTCTTTATAATGTAATCGTTTATTAAAGAACGCTCTTATTTTCTAAATGAAAGACCTTTTTCTGCTAATGATTCTCTAAAAATAGGCAGTGAAGCAGGACCAATCCCATGAAGCCTTAGAATTTCTTTCTCAGTATATCTTGATAACTCCTCCAAAGTTGTTATCTCTTCATGCATTAATGCATTCCTTGCAGGTGATGAAAGTTTTGACAAAAAACCACTTGTCGGTTTGCTTTTTTTGTTGCAAATAGGACAGGTTGGACAATCTGTACTTTTATAATAGGTATGACCTTCTTGACACGTTCTTAACTCTTTTGATACCACATTAATAGATACCTCACTCTCTTTTCTTACTTCATAATAACCATTTGGAAGCATCGTAGTACAAATGAATCTTCTTTATTATGGACGATTAAAAGCTATCCTTTGATGTTTCATTTACTCATCGGAATATACTTGTTACTTCCAGGCTGGCTTTTCATCTCATTCCAGGCCTTTATCGCATCCTCTCGTTTCTTCCCTTGATTATAAGGATCCGTAAAGAAGTCACGAATGAATTGGTTATATTCAAATTGGGGACCAATCTTCCTTTTATAAGCTGGTCCTTTTTACGGTTTTCTTCTTCATACCAAGCATTAATAACATCTTGATAAGTTTTTTCTGAATTGTTTTTGAAATACTGTTGTATAAAAGTGGAAAAATGAAACTGTGGAATCATTGATTTAAAGAAGGCTCTTACGTCTTGACCGCACCTGTGGTCTTCACCAATGACTGTTTCTACATTCAAGTTGTTATTACTCTTTTTTGATTTTTTACTAGCTTGCCTTATTGGTTTTACAACTTTACCTGTTTCCAGGTATATACCTACTCTTTTAAGTAGTTCTTCTTTTGAACCACTTGTACTAGCACCAAGTTGACGACAAAATAATTGAAGTTCCTTTTTCAACCAATAATAACTCTTAAAATCTTCTATTTTGGTTTCTTTATTCAAGTCAGGTCTCATGCGATCAACTCCAAATCACCATTACGTAACATATATTCCTTTAACCTAGCGAATTCATTAAGTTCCTTAAATGAGTAAGAGCCTCTTCTTTTCTATCCTTATCAAGTTCTTCAAATAACAACTGCTCGATAAATTCCAAGTGTCCTCTAGTTTCCTTTTTATGGAATAGAAGCGCAGAGCTTGTTCATTTATAGAGTAATCCTTATGAACTTCTTTATATATTTTAAAGAACTCATCAAAATATGGCTTATCCACTAGGAACATCATGTCAGCTTCAACGGGAGCTATTTTTAAACCTTCCCAATCAATTAATACAAGACTTGTACTTTGCATTAGGTTCCAATGATGTAAGTCAGTGTGACAAAGGACCATATCTAATGTGCTTGATTTTAATTGAGTTGAGAGAATACGAATTTCCTTAATTGATTGAACGACATTATCCTTATACGTGTTTATCAGTTCCCTTAATTCTTCAGGAAGTTTCTCTTCCTCTTTACTTAATACACTTTCTAATTGTTCTAAGAAAGGCACGTCAAACTGTTCAACGAGCACTTTTGTAGGAACTGGAATCTCTTCTCCATACGAGTGGAGTGTTGCAATCATATGAGCGAACTCTTTGACTTGTTGATTAGATAATTCGCTCCCTCCAACCGTATCCCCATGAATGAAAGGGTAAAGGAGATAAATATTTACATCATCTTCACATTTATAATGACCGTCTTTCGTTAATAAAGGTACTGGGATTCTGCCTTTTAAATCAGTATTGGTTTCTAACCATACTAAGATAGGAGAGTATTGATCAATTAACGCTGTCAATTTTGATGTTGATGCTCTGTGCTTTTCATATACTTTTAGAAAATAATGATTCTCTCCACCTGATACTTCAAACGCCAGAGCTGCCCACCCTCCTTGTGTCTCCATTACTTCACTTGGGTGAATACCGTATTTATCTTTTAGTATCTTAGTAAATTTACTCATTTTTACCCTCTTTCTAAATTAGGTATGTGATATAAGAAGCTTAGTAACAGCATTTACATCGGCTCCTTATAAAAGATCTCGCTAAGGAAACGGATTCCGTTTCCTTAGCGAGGGTCTTATCTATTAATACCTTTGCTTCATCTCCTTCTTATCAATTTCATAGACATGATCAGCTACACGATCAACAAATGCTCGATCATGACTTACAAGCAGGACAGTGCCAGGGTAAGCGGCAAGGAATGATTCTAGTGCAGCGATGCTGTGCAGATCAAGAAAATTGGTCGGTTCATCTAATATAAGCACATTGTAGCTACCTAGAAAAAGCTGACAGAGCGTAAGCCTGATCGCTTCTCCTCCACTCAATTCACTTACATCTTTCAACAGATCATTCCCTGTAAAATCCATCGCATGAAGGACAGAGCGAATCCGACTTTCCGGGTACTCACTGTGATCTTTCATAAACCCGAGTACGGTCTTCCCTTGTTTGAATTGATAATCGAGTTGACGATAAGAACCAAAAACCACTTTTGGAGATAACACAATGCCTTCGCCTCGCTCGACAATATGCTTCAGCAATGTTGATTTTCCTGCACCATTCTTTCCATTAATGGCGACCGTTGTGCCAAGTGGAAATTGGAAACTCGTCTCTCCTAATAAGATTTTTCCCCCAACTTTTAGATGTAAGCGGTCTGCCATAACAGGATACTTGTTATACATTTGCAATGTTCTTGGTTGTTGGAAGCGAATCGATTTTTCCGCTTCAGGAGCTTCTACTTCTTCTAGTTGATCTGCTCTTTGCTCTAATGCTTTCGCTGATCGTTGAATAGATTTCTGGCTTGTATCTTTTGATTTTGTCATAAACATCCGATTGGCTGGTGTCTTTGTTTCTTTTTTTGACATCGACGCGTTCGCTTGTGTCACTTTTTCCGCTTTTTTCATTTTTTCTTGCGCGGCAGCCAGCAACCGACTTCTATCTTTTTCGTACTTCTGATACTTCTCCAGTTGCTGCTTTTTCTCTAGTTCTTTTTGTTCCACATAATCGGAATAATTTCCTGTGTACTCGATGACTCTTCCACGATCTATTTCCCAGATTTTCGTCACCAACTGATCAAGCACATAACGGTCATGGCTAACAAGAATTAGAGCGCCATAATAATACATTAATTGATCGATTAGAAACTCAATACCGTCCGCATCTAGGTGAGTTGTTGGTTCATCAATAAGCAGACCTTCGTAGTAATGAGAAAACACTTGAGCCAACTTCAACTTCGTCTGTTCACCACCACTTAGATCGCTAAGTTGTTGGTTAGGCACAGACAATTGACTAAGCATTTTATAATCAGCTTCTTGACTGGACGGGGGATCAACTTGTTTGAAATACCCAAGTTCGACTGTCCGATTGACCTTACCTTTATTCGGTTGGATTTCCCCATTCATCACCTTTAACAGTGTGCTTTTTCCTTGCCCATTTTTCCCGACAATCCCAATCCGATCAAATTGATAAACAGATAAGCTTTTTATATCTAATACCACTTTGTCTAAAAACGAGACCTCAATATCTTTTAGTTCTAACGTTAATTGTTCCATTTTTTACACGTCCTTTTTCCTTTTAATGAAAGGCGTGTAATCATAAAAAACCCACAGACGGGCTACTGTCTGTGGGCTTGAGTAAACGAAAGAATAGGAAAAAGTCCATCTTTCTATCTATAAAAAAAAAGACAGTCCTATCTGCCTTTCTCCCGGTTTAAAACGTATAAGCTTCCGTAGAGGATAATTAAAAATGTGCAGACTACTCCCGTTTACTCTGCTTATGAAACAGAGCCTTTGAACATATGAAGTTACCTATTGTTCAAAGCTACGTTACGTAATCTCATTCCTGCAGTCATTTTTAACAATCCTCCTTTCGCTAATTATTTATTGATTATAGAGGACGTTTTCCACTTCGTCAATCAGAACAAAAAAATCAAAACTTTTTATTACTCTTGTTCTCTTGTCCACTACGTGCAGTAAACCCCTGAAGACAGAAGATCTAGTTGATAAACGTTTTGGCAAACTGTTGGTTTTAGATAAAACAAATCAAAAAGATAAATCCGGTTATCCGGTTCATACTTCTGGCGCTGCCTATGTGACTGCGGAAAGGAAACTAGATTCGTTAAGCACAAAAATTTCCAAACGCAATACGAGCGGAGTTAGAGGTGTATCCTTTAGTAAAAGAACGAATAAATATATGGCGTACATTCGATTTCAAAATAAACATATGAATCTTGGGTGCTATAAAACGTTAGAAGAAGCAAAAGAGGCAAGAATAGAAGCAGAGAATAAATATTTTAAACCAATCTTAGAAAAATACGGTAAAGTATTTAAGTAATGAAATGAATTCAGATCATATTCATACAGGCTTGTTAATTTCACTCAATACTTCCCCCTTTGTTCCAATGTATTGTCTTTTTGTCTGACGAATAACTATTTCTATGAACCACTTTTCACTTAACCCATTCCATTAAATATTCTTGCTCCGATGTTTTCTGATCTACAAACTCATCGACCACAACAAAGCCATGTTTTTTATAGAAGTGAACTGCTTTGCTATTCTTTTTATACACTTTAAGAGTTATATTCTCCCTGCGACCTTTTATAAAACGAACAAACTCTTTTCCATATCCCTCACCTTGAAATGATTCATCTACGAACAGAGCAGCCATATAATCGTCTACCATTGAAAGAAAACCAACAATGTCTTCCTGAAGAGTAACAACATACGTTTCAGACATAGGAAAATACCTTTCTTTCATTGCATCTTTCTGAGATTCCCAATAAGCTCTTTTAATAAAATGATGTGCTTTCACTGAACTTCGATACCATAATTCTGTTAATTGATCGATCTCTTCCATCTTTGCTTCTCTAATCATTACTTCTACTTACTCCTTGTTAACGTGACCTGGACGCTTACCCTATTCATATTACTTAATTCGTAAGATCATTAAAAGAGCAAGGTGATAGAAAGACCAGACCCTGCTTTTTAGTAGGCGTGCGCGCCTGTTGCTTAGCATTGGTTTATACTAATTATCTTTTAGCATTTTATTTGTAGAGATTAAAGTTTCATTACATACACAATATCGTTATTACTCTTTAAGTAGTGAATCGGCTACACTAAATTGGACAACATTTATGTAGGGGGATTACACTACAAATAAGAACCCATAGGGAGCGAGTCTAATGCCCCAACCAAAACGAGAACGTCAAACGTTTACACCCGAATTAAAAAAACAGATGGTTCAGCTGTATCAGAGTGGAAAGTCACGAGCTGCGATTGCTCGAGAGTATGATCTAACCCCGTCTTCTTTAGACAAATGGATTAAACAAGCAACGACCACTGGGTCATTTAAAGAGAAAGATAATCGATCTGAACAAGAGGAAGAGCTCCAGCGATTACGTAAAGAATTGCTCACGCCAAAATGGAAAATGATAGTTTAAAGCAAGCCGCGCTGATCATGGGACGAAAGTAAATGTGATTCGGAATAATGCGCGCATTTACTCGGTATCAGCAATGTGCGCCGTCCTAAACCTCTCTCGAAGTACGTACTATTATGCGATTAAACAAGCTCAACCTAAACTCAAAGAGGATGTGCTGACACCACTCGTTTGTCGACTTTTTCGAGAAAATCATGGAACTTATGGAACGCGTAAATTGAAAGGATTGCTTCTTCGAGAAGGATATCATCTCGAGACGACGGATTGGTCGAATCATGACCAGCCAAGGTTGGTTTCCGTTTATACCGTTGCGAAATACAAACCCAAAAGAACACCGAGTAACGAGGCCGTCATTGCTAACAAGTTAAATCGCTCGTTTACCAAAGAAGAGGAACGGCATAGTATTGTGAGTGATCTCACATATACACGCGTAAATAGGCAGTGGCACTATGTTTGTTTACTGCTTGATCTGTATAATCGAGAAGTAATTGGTTGGAGTCACGGGCCAAATAAAACGAGTGAACTTGTTAAAAAAGCCTTCGCTTCTGTCACTGGAGATTTAGGAAAAATCACTCTTTCCCACACCGATCGGGGGTCTAGAAAAGTGTTGACGGTTCACAGACGCATTTCCTGACATTAGTTAAAAGGACATTTTTTCATCTCCTTTTTCTGATTTCTGATTCTCGGATTTACGAAAGACCTTACTATAAATGTTCAAAGAGGTCTCTTATGTATTTTTTAAAATGCTTTTCGTTTTTTATATGGTATTTCAATTACATACTATTTCATACAGAAAATAGCTAGTAGACTTCTAACGGGCCGGGGGCTTCGTATAATAAGGTTCAGCCAGATATTACTGGTTGAACTTTTTTATTTTAGATTTATTCTTACAGTAGCCAGGGTAGAACGTACGGGGGCGTGGAGCTTGCCCCCGACAACTAAACGGTTCACCCCCTACTGGTAGAAATATGTTTGAGGCAGGTTAGGACTAGGATCTCGTATAACAAGCGAAGCTATAACAATACTAGTTGGAATAGAGGTTACTGGTTATTTTTTATGAGGGGAATAGATATGAATCCAGTCATTGGTCTGGATATTGCAAAAGGAGAAAGTGAAGCACAAGCATTTTTAGATAAGAATAAGCCTTACGGTAAAAGCTTTTCAGTGGCACATACCTGTGGAGGGTTGAGTCAATTTCTAGGATTAACTAAGGAAATTCAATCACAGGGGAAGTTCCCGTGATAATTTTTAGAGTACACAGGACGCTATCACACACCAGTTGTCCAATGGTTGGTGGAAAATGAAGTTCCATATATCTTGTTAAACCCAATCATTTCTTATCAAGCAAAAAGGTCAAGCTTGAGAAAAGTAAAAACAGATGCGTTTGATGCTTATCAATTAGGGGTTCTTTACTATAAAGAGGAATTTGAGCCGTATAAGATGAGGGGTTTAAAGCTTCTAAACCTTCGCAATCTATCAAGGCAACAAGAAATTGTGTCTAACATGTATGTAGAAGCAAAGTTACACTTCCAAACGCTTTTGAATCAAGTGTTCCCGATGTATCGTGGGGTATTTGGTGACCTTTTTTTCGAAAGTATCATTATCTGTATTAAAAGAATATCAAACATCACAAAGTATTATATCTATAGATAAGCGAGAACTATCTGCATTTATAAAGGTGTCTTGTCCTAGCTGCTCAATGGATTGGGCAATAGATAGAGCTGAGAAGTTACGAGTGGCCGCCCTACAGGACCCTTTTAAAAGAGCCATTTAAGTAGTTTACTCATGTATATAGACATTCTATTTCTGGTATTAGAGGGAAAATCGCGGCAACGATTATTTCCGAAACAGGAGAAATTGAGCAATTTAATCATCCAAAGAAGTTAGTAGCTTTTGCGGGTGTTGACCCCTTGTTTATTCATCTGGTAAACTCACCGCAACTACAAATCATATTACAAAGCGCGGTTTAAGTAGGCTGAGACACTCTTCAGTAGCGATGATCGCCTGCGTTAACAAACTTCTCCACTGGATATTTGCATTGTTGAAAAGAAAGAAAACTTCATTGACATAATTTAAAATGAAATGAAATCTATGATAAGAATAACCTTCCATAAAGATATGGTAAGCTTCTTAAGCATGGGCAAAAACAGTATATCATAAATTATTCGTGATTTAGTTGAGAGTTATTGACAAACTATTAGCTGGTTTTGTTGAATAAGAGCACGTAGGTACCGACT
>BAXC01000073.1 GCA_001310375.1 Bacillus sp. JCM 19041
CTCTTTTTTTCTGAAGGAATCCACTCACCTTTTCCAAAAGAAAGCGTGCTTATATATGAACCTTTTTGGCAATTAGGTATTGTTAGTAATAAAGATGACCATATGAAACGATTAGAAAACTTACTTGGAGTAGAGAGTTCAAGTGAAGAAAGAAAGCAAGTCCGAAAGCGCTTAGACACGCAAAAGCAAGCAGTTAAAGAGGCGCTCGAAGAAGGAGGTAGTTGCATGGATTGGGCCATCTGCCGCAGAAGAACTCGCCTTTATGGAACTTGTAGAAACGCTGCCGTCAACAGAAAATCTGGTTCTACGAATCATCTCTGGTCCGCTGCAACTACGTGAGCGAGCGCCTGAACTACTGAATCAACTCACAAAATATGCCCCATATACCAATAAAGAATGGAGATCGTTTCTCCCTGCTTTTAGTGAAATAGAGAGAGAGAAGTTAGTAGAGCGTTCTGAACCATTTGTGTATGATATGAGATCAGAAGACTATTTTGATGCAGAATTACTTGTTCTCTTATCCAAAAAAGAAAAGCCGATTCGTCCTGCTAAACTACTAGGAGAGATGTATGCCAAACGTCCAGATTTTCCTGTTCCTTTTTACATGAAGCGGATCGCTACTCTCGTTGAAACAGGTTTTATAGAGAGGATGGGAGACGAGATTTTCGTCCATTCCAAGTTTCAACTGCCTGAAAAACAATGACAAAGTATAAAAATGAAAGGAACGCTGTTGTATGGAGATGCTATCCTTTTCTTATCAGCGTAGAAATCAAATGAAGGCGATGTTTAGTCGTTTTCCAGAGTCCGTTGTTACATTTCGTATGATCCGTTCTTACTACTTTGTGTACAATATCCGTTGGTCAGAGAATGATCCAATTGTGGTGAAGAAGGATCTTATTGAAATGGAGTGGTTATTAAACAAAGAGCTTGGTTTAGAAGAAGAATATCGAAAACGAAAACGCGTCAGCCTTTAGTAAAAGCCGGCGCGTTTTTTGTTTTAGACAGATGCTTTTTGAAGTTTATCAATAAAAGAAAGAGAACGGCCAGTGCCGATTGCGACTGATTCAAGAGGATTAGCAGCAATATGAACCGGGACAAAAATCTCTTCAGCGATCCAGTCTTGTAATCCGTTTAACAATGCACCGCCACCTGTTAATAATACACCGCGATCAACGATGTCGCCGCTTAATTCCGGTGGCAGTCCTCAAGCGTTGAACGAAGTGCTTCTAGCAATTGCATAAGCAATTCGCTCATTGCCTCTTGGATCTCGAGTGAATGTAATTCGATCGTTTTTGGAAGGCCGTTTACAAGGTCTCTCCCACGAACGTCCATCGTTCTTTTTTCATGTTGTATCGGCGCATGACCAATTTCCATTTTTATCTGTTCAGCTGTCCGTTCACCAATCAAGACATTGTATGTTTTACGGACATATTGAATAATGGCTTCATCAAATTTGTCACCACCAACACGTACAGAGTTAGAAGAGACAACACCACCGTAGGAAATGATTGCCACTTCTGTTGTTCCGCCCCCGATATCAACAACGACATTCGCAGTTGGTTCTTCTACGGGAAGGTCTGCCCCAATTGCGGCTGCGACTGGTTCTTCAATAATATGCACATTTTTGGCACCGCAGCTACGGACCGCGTCTAGAATAGCTCTGCGCTCTACGGACGTAGAGCCTGTTGGCGCACAAACAACCACATTGGGTTTACGTAAGGCTAGACCCATGTTTTTGCTTGCTTTACGCATAATTTCTTTAAGTAAACTTGCGGTCACGTCAAAATCCGCGATAACCCCGTCACGTAACGGTCTAACAGCCACGATGTGTGATGGCGTTTTACCGACCATGTTTTTTGCATCGGTGCCAATTGCGAGAACATCTCGCGAATCTGTATTTAAAGCGACCACTGACGGTTCGTTTAAGATAATTCCTTTTTCTTTGCTATAAACAAGTATGTTAGCTGTTCCTAAATCAATCCCAATTTGGGCGGTTGAAAACATATCGTCACCACTTTTCTACCATTATTCATCACTAGCAGTAAGTGTAACAAGCAAGTTAAGGAAGAAAAAGGGGAAAAGGTTGGAAATACTATGTAGAATGATGTCGAAATTGAGACGAATTTCCTGGTTTGTTACACAAATGTAAAGAAGCACCTACTACTAGGTGCTTCAAAAGGTGGGGGGAGGGATTAAGTCATGCTAATTATGTGGGGGGAAACAGGTATACTATTACTATTCCCTCTTACTATATTGAATACCCGTTATTCCAATTTAAAAACCTATTTAAGTTGAAATTAATGTTAACCTAGAGTAAGAGGTGATAAAGTGAGCGGTATTGTTTTATTTGATGGAGAGTGCAACTTATGCAATTGTGCAGTTGACTTTTTGATTCGTTATGACCGTAAAAAGCATTACCAATTCGCTTCTTTACAGTCGGACTTAGGTATTCGATTAAAAAGAGCTTACGGTTTACGAGACGATCTTGATTCCATAGTCGTAATTGAAAATAATCAGGCATTTATAAAGAGTGACGCAGCTTTGCAAATTATTCCGAAACTATCTTTTTATTGGCAACCATTACGTGTACTGAAACTATTACCAAAGCTAGTTCGCGAACGGATTTATGAATGGGTAGCACGAAACAGACTTCGCTGGTTTGGTGAAAAAGAAACGTGTCGTTTGCCCAAACCAGAAGAAAGAGATCGGTTTCTTTCTTAATGAGGTTGCCTGCGAGAGCTTGTTTTGTTACGATTAGAAAATCTTATTAAGAAAGTAAAGCGTATAGCCAGTAACAAGTGATTTCCAAAAAATTAAATCAGTTATATGAATGCAGGAATATCCTCTTATTGGGGCTTCCCATGTAAGTTCATTGCGTCTTTGGATTGGTTATGCAACAAAGGAGAAACATTACATCATGTCTACATCACAACAATGGTCATCAAAATTAGGTTTTTTGTATGCAACCGCAGGCAGTGCAATCGGCCTTGGAGCGATCTGGAAATTCCCATATATCGCCGGGACGAGTGGCGGCGGTGCTTTTTTTGTGTTGTTTTTAAGCTTTACTCTTCTCATTGGGGTACCACTATTAATTGGAGAGTATATGTTAGGGCGTCATTCAAGAGCAGATGCCATCACAACTTATCGCAAAATTGCACCTAAATCAATTTGGAAAGCGACTGGTTGGCTCGGAGTTATTACTTGTTTTTTGATCCTCTCGTTTTATAGCGTAATTGGTGGTTGGTCCATTCTTTATTTAGGTTCTTCCCTTACAGGTCAATTAAGTGGTCTAGACGCAGATGGATTTAACATTCGATTTGGAGAATTAATATCAAATCCATATTTAGCAGTTGGTGCTCAAGCATTGTTCCTCGGTCTTTCAGCGGGAATTGTCGCAAAAGGCGTACAAAAAGGAATCGAACGGGCGAGCAAATGGATGATTCCAGCATTGTTTATACTCCTAGTTGTACTGGCAGGCTATTCATTAACACTTGAAGGCGCTAGAGAAGGTCTCTCGTTTTTATTTAAACCTGATTGGAGTAATGTTTCAGGCGATGTTGTGTTATTTGCTCTTGGTCAGTCTTTCTTTGCACTCTCGCTTGGTGTCTCTGTAATGGTGACGTTAAGCTCATATGCATCTAAAAAACAAGATTTGCCATTGTCAGCAATGACTCTTGGTGGCATGAATATTGTAGTGGCAATGCTTGCTGGAATTGTCATTTTTCCAGGCGTGTTTACGTTTGGTTTAGAACCTAGTGAAGGTCCTACTTTGATTTTTGCTGCTGTACCAACAATCTTTTCGCAAATGCCTTATGGGCAGCTTCTTGTTATTTTATTTTTTATTTTATTTTTCTTTGCAGCCTTAAGTACAGCTTTTTCGCTATTGGAAATTATCGTAGCTGCATTTATAAAAGGTGACGTGACTAAAAGACAAAAAAGCAGTTGGATTTTCGCATTTCTTGTCCTACTAATGGGTGTTCCCTCTACACTTTCATTTGGACTAATTGAAAATTGGCAGTTTTTCGGAATGCCTTTTTTCGACTTTGTTGATTTTACAGTGTCCAATATTTTTATGCCGATTGGCGCATTATTAATTAGCTTGTTTCTTTTGTTTAAAGTACGTCGAAGCGTGTTGCTAGGAGAATTTAAACAAGGCAGCATATTTGGACAGCGTTTATTTGCATTTTGGTATGCAATTATGGCCATCATTGTTCCTGTTGCGATTACGGTAGTTCTCGTTGATCAATTGTTTGGATTAAACATATTGTCCCTACTATTCACTTAATTATGTTATAATAGAAAAAAGCACGAGGGGGCATCATTGTGAATCAGACAGAGTTGCATAGCTACCTAGAGGAAAAGCTTGGTAAGGCAAAAACGCAGTTTGAACGAACAATTGATTGCAAACATACGGAATTTGATGATCTCTACCCATATATGACAGAGCAGCCACAGTTCTTTTGGTATAAGCGCTACGTTGCTTGGCAAGAATTGTTGACACTTGTTCAAGTAGCTAAGGAATCAGAATTTGATTGGATCGCGCTTTTTTCAAAAAAGCAAACCAATTATATTGAGACACGTGTACTAGATGCGAAAGTACTTGATAATTGGTATGAAGAAAAAACAGCTGATTCAACATCATGAATTGTCCACCTGCAGCCTTTGCTGTAGGTGTTTTTTTGATGCGAAGACATACATCGGACTAAGCAAAAAAAAATATGACGAAAAAGGGCAATAAAAAGAAAAATTTGGCGAATGATAAGAAAAAATATTTTGAAAAAGGTGGTATGTATAGTGTTATCATGGTTTAATTGTGTGGAGACCAATTGAAGGAGGATAAGGATGAAAGCTACGGGAATTGTGCGGAAAGTGGACCAGTTAGGGCGTATTGTTGTACCAAAAGAATTACGGAAAACGATGGAGATTGATATTGGTACACCACTTGAAATCTATGTCGAAGATGATCGAGTGATTGTGAAGAAGTACGAACCTCAATGAAAACGTGTATGATTACAGGGGAGTCTTCTGATGAACATTTAATGCTTGCTGAAGGTAATGTTGTTTTAAGCAGGAGAGCGGCAATTGACTTGTTAAGAGAGTTAGAAGGTAAAGTTGGTTAAGGTGACGATCGGAAATATTTCTATAGGATTAAGAACATATTGCCTGACCCATTTGTTTGGTCTAAAAGAAGCCCCACTGAGTAGAAAAGCTGCTGTGGAGCTTCTTTAGGCGTGTTTAGGAAAGAGAGATAGAAGCGTATTCTTGGCTATAGATCTCTTTAATTTCCTCGCCAATATCTTCTTCTAGTTCCTCTCTGCTAGGAATCTCATCGTAGTTTTGTACAATCTGAAAGGATTGAATCGATAGTAACAAGTATGGATATTTTTCCGTGGGGTCTAGAGCTAGCACATAAAGGTTTTTATCGACCGTACAGATGAAGTCTCCTGCTCCTTCAACGTTTCGTTTGCCATCAACATGAATCTCCATATGTTCTTGCTCCTCTCTTTTTTTGCATTTTAGCCAATCTAGCAAATAAATATACCTTACATCGTTGTAAGGAAAATGTTAGGAAGATCGATAGTTCTTTTCTCTATGTTTTTGTATCATAGATGGACAAACAACGAATTTTAGAGGTGAAGAGGATGTTAAAACTCGATCATATTACGAAAATCTATCAAGGGAAAGTTCCTTATCAGGCGTTAACAGAGGTTTCATTTTCAGTTAAAACAGGAGAATTTGTAAGTATTATGGGCCTTCTGGTAGTGGAAAGACAACGCTTTTAAATATGGTGGCGAACACTGACTCGCTTACATCTGGTAAGCTATTCATTAAAGGAATGGAACCGCACTTATTAAATAAAGATGAGCTCGCTGATTTTAGACGTACTCATTTAGGGTTTGTCTTTCAACAGTTTCATTTACTTGACACATTAACAATTGCAGAGAACATGGTCTTACCATTAACCTTGGCAAACGCATCAGTAAAAGAAATGGAACAAAAGCTAGCCACAATGTTAGAACGGCTAGGATTAAGCGAACATTCCCATAAAAGAACATATGAAATATCAGGAGGACAGGCACAACGAGCAGCGATTGGTCGGGCGCTTATTCATCAACCAAACCTTGTTCTTTGTGATGAGCCAACAGGTAACCTAGATTCTAAAGCAACAAAAGATGTCCTCAACTTATTAACGGATTTAAAGAGAGAAATGGGCACAACAATCTTAATGGTAACCCACGATGCTGAGGCGGCAAGTTATTGTGATCGTATTCTGTTTCTTAAAGATGGTCACATCTATAATGAGCTTTACAAATCAAACAATCGTTATGCCTTCTATGAGCAAATTTCGAATGTGCTTATAGCTATGGGGGGTGATGATGATGACGTTTCGGCAGTTCGCTTTTCGTAATAGTTGGCGCAATAAAGGGACGTATGCTGCCTTTCTTTTTGCAAGTATTGTCTCAATTTTTGTTTTCTTTACATTTGCGATGTTGCTTGCGCATCCTAACTTGGAGGAAGGGTATTTATCACGGATTGCTTCCCTTGGCTTAAGAGCTGCAACTATTGTTGTGTTTGGTTTTTCTGGATTATTTGTTCTATATTCTTTAGGTGCTTTTCTCCAAGCGCGAAAAAAGGAATTTGGGCTACTGGTTATGCATGGGATGAGAAGAAGTCAGCTAAGAAAAATGATCTTTCTAGAAAATTTATTAATGGGTTTAGGGGCACTCGTTATTGGTCTTATAATAGGTCTGTGTTTTATGAAATGGTTCTTGTTGATAGGAGAGTCGATGTTTAACATTGAACATTTACAGTTTTTACTTTCCTATCTTTGCAATCGTTTTAACAACAATTGTTTACGGAGCTTTGTTTCTTGTTATCTCATTGTGTTCCACTTTCTTCATACAAAGAAATAATGTCCAAGAGTTGATGCATGGTGTAACAAAGCCTAAACCATTTCCTGAAACATCGTGGACGCTTGCTCTTGTTGGAGGACTCGCTCTTGGTTATGGTTACTATCGGTCTGCAACAACCACAGCGCAAGACATAGGCAATGATCTTCTTATTGTTGCTCCTCTTATAATAGTTGGAACATATTTTCTTTTTACGCAGCAAGTGTTTGGTTATTAAAAAAAATTGCAATCAATGAAAAGTCTTAACTGGAAAAGGACACGCTTAATTGTTCTGTCTAATTTAGTTTTTAAAGTAAAAGATAATAGCCGGATCTTCTTCCTCGTTGCGATTGTTACAACAGGGGCAATATGTGCAGTCGGAGCAATTGCTTCTTTATCGACAGTGGCAGAAGAAGAGGTTGAAAACCAGCCGTTTGCGTTTACATACGTTACAGGAAATATATATGATGTATTAGGTTCGATAGGTATAAGTGGTATGAGTGATGGTAGAAGAGATCTTGATATTGCAATGCTTCAAAACAATCTTGAACAAGAGGGACTTGAGTATGAATTTTATTCGATGCCGATTAAAGGGGTAAAAAGTTCAACATCAGATCAACCAGTAGCCTTGTTTTCGAATCAGAATTATAATGAAGCGATGGAAGTGATTGGTGGAGAATCAGTCTATTTGCAAGGAGAAGAGGCGATTCTAATTCCACCATTGGTTGGTCTGCTGGCTAGTTTTAATGAATTGCGAATGGGCGAGCAGCTTCAATTTGAGGGGAGTGTAGAAAGTTGGACGGTCGTTGATGTGGTTAAACCACTCGTTCCTGACAATTTGCTTGGAAGGAATTTAATCGTTCTTCCAAACGAATCATATGAACAAATTGAAGCAAGTCTTAATCTGCAATTTGACGGTTTCTATGTACCAGAGTGGCGTCAGGTAGAAGGATTAGATAATAATTTAAGGAGCGAAAAACGTTTATATGCAAATGTGGCTGATCGATATGCAGAACGGATGGAACTGTATTCGACAATGGTCTTAATTGCCATACTAACAGGTATTGTGTTTTTTTTAACGGCAGGTAGTTTCTTATATTTCAGGCTATATACAGATTTATCTACAGATAAAAAACGTTTTGATGTATTAGGAAAACTTGGTTTAAAAGAGAAAGAATTAAAACGAATCGTCTCAATTGAAACGGGCGTCCTCTTTTTTATGCCGTTTGTAGTAGCTGGCATTCATTCAATTTTTGCATTTTGGGCACTTCAGTCTATGTACACTTTAAGCATTAATCGTTCAATTGCGATGGTATTAATCATTTTTACCGTTGCACAATTGCTTTATTATTGGTTAATGAAAAGGCATTATATGAACCGATTATTAAGTATGATAGGTAAATAAGTTCTAGGCAGAGGCGGACTACGCTTTTGCTTCTTTTTTTTTGGCAAAAACCTATGATGAAAAATCAAAATCAAGTATGCTAGTATCATTAGCGTATGGGGTGATGACATGGGCGGGCAAAATAGTTGTTGTTGAAGATGATGAGCAGTTAAGTAGAATTCTTGCCGATAAATTAACAAAGTACCAATTTGAAGTCATTTGCCATAGTGGAAGCAAAGATTTATTGGAGTTAATACGAGTAGAACAACCAGAGCTTGTGTTGCTGGATATTAATCTCCCAACGTATGATGGTTTCTATTGGTGCCGTCAGATTCGTGTCCATTCGAATTGCCCAATTCTTTTTATTTCGGCACGAGAATCGGAATTGGATCAGATTAGGGCATTGGAAAATGGTGGCGATGATTATGTGACTAAACCTTTTACAACAGAGGTTTTAATTGCTAAAGTTCGGAGTCATATTCGTAGAGCATATGGAGAGTATGCAAGTGTAGGTCATCAAATGATTGATTGTGGTGATTTAAGATTAAGTTATGACAAGCTTGAACTGAAATTCCGTAATCAAACGTCATTTTTATCTAAAAAAGAAGCATTATTACTGCAACTATTAATGAAAAAGCATCCTGGGGTTGTTGATCGTCAAATGATCTTGTCAAAACTTTGGGATGAGAGCGAATTTATTGATGAAAATACATTAAATGTTAACATTTCGAGAGTACGCAAACAATTACAGCTAATTCATGCGCCTCATCGAGTAATAGCTGTCCGGGGAATTGGTTACCGTTTAACAGAAGGGGAGTAACAGAGAGTGAAGTTGTTTTTAAAAGATCAACTTGTTCTATTCATTATCTATATCGTGCAAGCCTTGTTTTCTCAAGTGTTATGCTGCTTGCATCAAATATAACTTGGCTTCTTCTTATGTACGCCATTTCTTGAGTTTGCTTATATTTGGCATTTATCTGATCGTACGCTATTATCAATTAAAGCCGTATTATGAGCAATTAGAAAAACAAAACATACAGGATCATGATTTTTACATAAAAGGAACTGGGTCAATAATAAAAGCACATAATCAACTGTTAAATCGGTTTTATCAAGTTCACCAAAATGAGATTCAAACACTTAAGGCAAACAAACATCAACATGTGAAATTTATGACTCAATGGGTTCATCAAATGAAAACTCCAGTTGCGGTAATGGAGATGATTGCAGAAGATCTACCTGAAAAAGTTCAGTTAGAGAATGAACTCGTTCGGTTAAATAAAGGATTGCAGCTCGCTTTGCACGCGGCGAGATTTGATAAGTTTGAAGAGGATTTTCATATAAAAAAAGTATGGATATTGCCCCTTGTTCGAAAGCTTATTCAGCAGAATAAACGATTATTTATACACAATGAGTTATATCCTAAGATCCAGGTGAATGAGGTTGCTATCGTACATACGGATCCTAAATGGCTTGAGTTTATGGTTGAACAATTACTAGTAAATGCGATCAAATACAGTCATAAACAAACGACGGTTATGGTTCGCTGTGAGGGCAATGTTCTTTCCGTAATTGATGCTGGTATAGGAATTGGAGAGGAAGACTTACCTCGAATCACAAGACCATTCTACACAGGTAATAATGGGAGAAGTCGTGGTGAATCTACTGGAATGGGACTATATTTAGTAAATGAGATTGCAAAAAAGCTTTCAATGGAACTCACGTTTCGATCAACGCTTGGTGAAGGAACCGCTGCTTCAATTATTTTAAAAAAAGCCCAGGTACCTGGGCTTTAGAAACGCATTACTTTCCTTGTTTTTTTGAAGTTGATTTATTTGTTCCATTATCGACTAATTCACTTGCAACCTCTTCATTAAATAATGATTCGGTTGGTGTTTGATTGTTCGTTAATGCTTTTTTTGATTGTTTATTTCGTTTCAAGATTATCCACCTCCACGCATACTATGTCCGTAACAACATAACGATATACAATAAGAATGAAGGGAAATTGATTGATGGCAAAACAAAAGTACTATGTAGTTTGGCAAGGTCGTAAAACAGGGATATTCCGGTCATGGGCGGAATGCGAAGCTCAAGTAAAAGGGTTTACAGGAGCGAGATTTAAATCTTATCCAACTTTGCCAGAGGCAGAAGCGGCTTTTAGCGGCCAACCTGGAACGAAAGGTCGGTCTACGACACGAACAACCAAAGCAAAAACAAAAACAGTCACACAGCCAGATCCTGTTATTTGGGAAAGTATTAGTGTTGATGTTGGAAGTCATGGCAACCCTGGAAAAGTCGAGTATAAAGGCGTTGACACAAAAACGGGTGAAGTTTTATTTGAAAAAATGCCCATTCAGATGGGCACAAATAATATGGGCGAGTTCTTAGCCATTGTTCATGGACTTGCGTATGTGAAGAAACAAGGTTCTAGCAAACCGATCTATTCCGATTCACGAACTGCAATTGGTTGGGTGAAGAAGAAGAAAGCAAATTCAACATTAACACGTACATCTGAAACAGAAGAAATATGGACGTTAGTGGATAGAGCTGAACAGTGGCTTAAAGAAAACCCAAATCATAATCCAGTTTATAAATGGGACACAAAAGCCTATGGAGAAATAAAAGCAGATTACGGTAGAAAAAGCTGACCAGTAGATTGAAAACTGGCCGCAACGGTACAAGCTTATTAGGGACTTGACGAAAGGAAGTGCTCTCAATGTATGAGACGTTAAAAAGCGTTCAACAAGAATATGTTTTTTCAGGAGCGACAAAATCATCTTCTTTTAGAAAACAGCAATTAAACAAATTAAGGGATATGCTAATACAACACGAGGACGATTTGCTGACTGCTGTTAATAAAGACTTAAATAAGCAAGAGACGGAAGCCTTTATGATGGAGCTTGGAAACGTTCATCAGGAGATCAGCCATGCAATTGAATCCATTGATGAGTGGATGGAGCCAGTTAAAGTAAAAACCCCAGTAAGTCATACTGGTTCAAAGAGCTATATTCTGTCAGAACCATATGGAAGTGTGCTCATTATTGCTCCATGGAACTATCCAATTCAATTAACATTCTCACCTTTAGTTGGAGCGCTTGCTGCTGGGAACTGTGCGGTTATTAAACCATCAGAATTAACGCCGCATACGTCAAGTGCGATCGCAGCAGCTGTTCGAGCAACCTTTCCACAAGAGCTTGTTACCGTGGTCGAAGGTGATGCTAAAACGGCAGAGGCATTGCTCGACCAACCGTTTGATTATATCTTCTTCACGGGCAGTGTTGCGGTTGGAAAAATCGTAATGGAGAAGGCGGCAAAACATTTAACACCCCATACGTTAGAATTAGGTGGTAAAAGCCCAGCGATTGTTACGGAAGACGCAAAGCTCGACTTGGCGGCAAAGCGGATTGCTTGGGGTAAATTTACGAATGCAGGACAAACATGTATTGCACCTGATTATGTATTGGTGCATGAGAATGTGTATAAAAAATTTATGAAAAAAATTCAAGACCATGCTTACTCTATGTTTTCTGAACGGACAAAAAACGGGACATTTACGCAAATTGTTAACGAGAGACATTATGACAGACTGTATCAGTACTTAGGTAATGGATCTGTTGTCCTTGGAGGACAGTTTTCAAGAGAGGATCGACTGATCTCCCTACGATTTTAACTGATGTGGAGTGGGATGCACCGATTATGCAAGAAGAGATTTTCGGGCCTATTTTACCGATCTTTACGTATAAAACGTCAGCAGAGGCATTGATGCGTGTACGATCACTACCAAATCCACTTGCACTGTATGTGTTCTCTGAAAAAGAACAGACTCAACAATTGTTTACAGAGCAGTTGTCGTTTGGCGGAGGTTGTATTAATGACACGTTAATGCATGTTGCTAATCCATTTTTGCTTTTGGTGGAAAAGGGCCAAGCGGGATCGGCGCTTATCATGGATATGAAAGTTTCCGTACATTTTCTCACCAAAAGGGCATGCTAAAACAAACAACAAAATTTGATATGCCCCTTCGTTACAAACAAGGGAAGATAGCAAATAAAATGATACGGAATGTATTTAAATAGGAGTGTAGATGATGGAACATGCCTACGATGTAGTTGGAATTGGAATTGGTCCGTTTAATTTAGGGCTAGCTGCACTGATAAGTGAACGAACTGAATTAAAAGCAGCCTTCTTTGATGAAAATAACGTATTTCAATGGCATCCGGGCATGCTATTAGATGGGACCGATTTACAGGTCCCTTTTTTAGCGGATCTTGTAACGCTGGCCAACCCAATGAGTCGCTATAGTTTTTTAAACTATGCACATACACATAAACGTCTTATGTCTTTTTTTCTGTTTAATCGCTTTGATGTTCCAAGAATGGAATACAATGCATATTGTCATTGGGTTTCACAAGAGCTAGATAATTGTCACTTTGGCAATCGAGTGGAAGATGTGACTTATGATCTGGCGAATGAGAGATATATTCTTAAAATAAGATCATCGGATGATAAAAAAGAGATTTATGCGAAGCATTTAGTTCTAGGAACTGGGAGCTCTCCGTTAGTGCCTGGAGACTTAGCAGATACTCTAAATGAAGATATTATCCATTCAAGCGCATACCGAGGCTATGAAAAAGATATGAAAGAAGCCCGCTCCATTACAGTTGTTGGATCTGGTCAAAGTGCGGCAGAGATTTTTTATAAGTTGCTTGAAGGACAACTGGAACATAAGTATGAACTAAGTTGGTTTACTAGGTCTGCTGGCTTCTTTCAACTTGAAGATTCAAAGATCGGACAAGAACTATTTTCCCCTGACTATATAGACTATTTTCATCGCTTGCCGTATGAAACACGCAAAGAAGCGTTGCCGTTACTCGGGAATTTAAGAAATGGTGTTCAGCAAAAAACGCTTCATAAAATTTATGATATGCTTTATCACCGCAGTATCCATACAGATAGGGCACCTGCACTTATTAGAGCGAACATGGAAGTCGAGAACATAGAAAAAGTGGGTCCACGGGAATATGTAATTAAGGGTGAACAATGGCAAGAAAAGAAGTCATTTGTCCATAAGACGGAAAAAGTAATCTTAGCAACAGGGTATAAACCGCAAGTGCCAGGCTGGCTTCAATCAATGAATGATGAACTTGTGATGGAGAGCGAAAAGGAGTTCGCAGTTACTAGGAATGCGGAATTGGTGTTTAAAGAAAAACGGAATAACCGAATATTTACGTTAACCAATTTAGAACATAGCTTAGGAACAAGTGCGACCAATCTCGGTTTATCCGTTGAACGTAATGCACGGATTGTCAATGAACTTACGGGTAAAGAAGTATATCAAACGAGTCCCGGACATGTGTTTCAACAATTTTCAAGTGAGAAAGACTGAGGTGAGCCTCGGTCTTTTTTTATGAAACAATGGATAAGTTTCAATTAAATTACCGAGCTATAATATCGTCTTCATTATAAAATGTGTAATAACGATTCTTAATAAAGAATATTTACTTTTCGCTAATAGGTTTAATCTAGTAAGAAGATGGGAATGGAATTGTACAGTTCGGTGCTAATACTTTTTTATGGGGGAGTTACATATGACAAGATTAACTGACAATCAAGGACATCCAATTTATGATAACCAAAACTCTCGAACAGCAGGCCAACATGGTCCAGCCATGCTTGAAGATTATCACCTGGTTGAAAAACTAGCTCACTTTGACCGTGAACGAATCCCTGAACGTGTTGTGCATGCTCGCGGTGTTGGAGCGCATGGCGTATTTAAAGTGAAAAACAATATGAAACGTTATACAAAAGCAGGTTTCCTTGCAGAAGACGGGAAGGAAACACCGTTATTTGTCCGTTTTTCAACGGTTATTCATGGAGGTACGTCTCCAGAAACACTTCGTGATCCACGTGGATTTTCTGTGAAATTTTATACCGAAGAAGGAAACTATGATTTTGTTGGAAATAACTTGCCTGTATTCTTTATCCGTGATGCAATCAAGTTTCCAGATGTTATTCATTCATTGAAACCAGACCCAAGAACAAATATTCAAGATCCAGACCGGTATTGGGATTTTATGTCCTTGTCTCCAGAATCAACAAATATGTTAATGCATTTATTTACAGACGAAGGTATCCCAGCTTCATACCGGGAAATGCGTGGTTCAAGTGTTCATGCGTTTAAATGGGTAAATGAACATGGCAACATGGTTTATGTGAAACTACGTTGGGTTCCTAAGATGGGTCAACGAAATTTATCTGCCGAACAAGCAGCGGAAATACAAGGGCAAGATTTTAACCATGCAACGAGAGATTTGTATGAAGCAATTGAAAAAGGAGATTTCCCAGAGTGGGATCTATATGTTCAAATATTAGACCCCGCTGATTTAGATAACTTTGATTTTCATCCTCTTGATGCAACAAAAGACTGGTTGGAAGAAGACATTCCCTATCAACTAGTTGGAACAATGACGTTGAATCGTAACCCGGATAATGTGTTTGCTGAAACAGAGCAAGTAGGTTTTAACCCTGGTAATCTTGTCCCTGGATTTGAACCGTCTGAAGATAAAATGTTACAGGGACGTATCTTCTCATACTCTGACACGCAACGTTACCGTGTGGGAGCAAATTATTTGAACTTGCCGGTTAACTGCCCATTTGCACAGAAAGCGAACTTCCAACGTGATGGTGCGATGCCAGTTGGACAACAAACAAACCGAATTAACTATGAACCAAACCGTCACGAAGAAACACCAGACGAAGCCGAAGGATACACCGATTATCGCGCACCAATTAATGGAACAATTGGCCGCATGGCAATTGAAAAGAAAAATCACTTTGGTCAAGCAGGTAAGATTTACCGTGGCTATGAAAAAGAGATTCAAGATGCACTTGTGAAAAACATCGTTGGTGACTTAGAGCAAGTGGCGCAAGAAACAGCCTTGCGAGCAGTATGCAATTTTTATCGGGCAGATGAAACGCTTGGACAAAGGCTTGCTGATAAACTGAATATCGATATCTCTGAGTATGTGAAACAAGCAAATAAATAATAATAGACGATTCGTGAGGGAACTCATGAATCGTCTTTTTATTTTGCTTAGTTTCATAAAAGTAGTTAATATAAGGAAAGGGGGGATATCGATGGAAATAACTGAATATAACAAAAATCTTGCTCAAGCGACTGCAACAATGTGGAATGAAAGTAAAAGCCATTTTGGCGGTGGAGAAGAAGTGGAAACCGCTCAAGAAAGGCATGAGAATGAATGGAATTCAGGCAATATCGTCACGATGTTAGCGCTTAAAGAAGATAAAGTAATAGGTTACTGTGGTTTATCAGAGTACAAGCAAGATAGTGGTGCGCTTTATATTCCGTTGCTAAATGCGCATCCTAATTACCTAGGGATAGGAGTAGGGAAGGCGCTCGTGCTAGACGCAATCAAGCGTACATATAAAGCAGGATGGCCACGGCTTGATTTATATACATGGCCTGGGAACATGAAAGCGGTGCCTCTTTATAAGCGTTGTGGATTTTTTTGGGAAGAACGAGAAGAAACGACTCATTTAATGAACTTTATCCCACAAGTGTTAGGTCACGAATTGCTAAAAAGAAAAGCCACACCCGCCAATTGGTATCCGTCTTTGAAACGCGAGCTTGCTGTTGAGCCTGATCGAGAGAAAAACCATGGGTTTTCTGTCTATACGTATACATTTGTAACAGAAGAAGAAACGATAACTGTTGGGATTGAACATGGGGGGCGTTCCATTTACAAAATTGAGACTGCTGCCTATAAGATTGAATGGTTATTGCCTGACAAGCATTTATTTGCACGAAAAGACTACCAGGCCAAACTTGTGGTGGAAAATAAAACAGGAGATCAGCTTCATATTGATGCAAAAGGAACAACTGCTGATAAACTAGGCATCACACTCGATCTTGATGTGGATGTACAGGGGCGGAGTGAATTTCTACTTCCTTTTGTTATTAAAGACATGGAAGGGATTACAAATGCATCAGAGTGGAAAACACAGATGATTTGCAAAGTTCCGCTTCTTGTTAATGGCGTACCTTGTCCACTGGCATGTGGTTATGCAATTAAAGAACCGTTGAAAATACAAACTTTGATTAGTAAGAAAATAGATCATACGAGTGAACTAGCGTTGGAAGTCAGCAACCAACAAAATGAAGCGGTTGATGTAAAGGTTGAACTGCCAAGTTCCAGTCTTATGACACCAATGATTGCGAGTGCCACAATCCAGTTAAAAGCTTTGGAAACTGGAGCTGTTCTTTTTCCTTTTGAGTTAAAGCAGCATGGAATTGAACAATTACCTTTAAATATCAACTTGGAATCAGTTGGTATTGATAGTGAATATGAAACATCAACGCCGTTAGTTATTGAAAACGATACAACGCTTGGTTATTTTGAGCAAGATGACCATTATACAAGTGTAAACGGAAAGAATCAGATGTTTTATTATAAAGAGTCGTTTGATATCTTAATAAATAGTAATGGTGAACGAAGTCCTTGGATGATTCGCTATCCTACATTTGGCGAACCGCTAAACGATGAGCTGGGAACAAAAGGGTGGGAAACGATTCAGTTTCACTCCACGAAGTCAGCAATTGAATCAAAAATGATCTTTTCAATCTTAGAAGGTGCAGCACTTATTGTGGCAAACTACCGATGGCACTTAAACAAGGTAGAAATAGAGTTGTTTGTTGAGAATACTAGCGATCGAATGCTTGATTTAAAAAGCATTGTTTTACCTGTTTATTTCTTTCCAGATCATGTTTATTTACCTACTGAGCCGGCCTTTTACCTGTAAATCAAGTAAATAGCCAAGAGATAAACGAGTTACCTCTAGATAAACAATCTGAAAAATGGCTTTTCTTGCTTGGCAAGGGCACAACCTTGGAATACGCACAGATTCTCAAGCAGAATGGCAAGAAATAAATCATAGCTTAGGGTTACGTTGGCGTGTCGAATCAATGAAGCCACAGAGCATTAGTAATCAAATGCAACTAACGCTTTATCCCAATGTATATGCTTCAGCAGATTCATTTGCGCTTTCTCAAGGATATATGGAAACAAAGCGACCTCAACTTTTTGCGGGGTTTGCAAACCATGGATTTATAGAAACGAATCATCCAGTTGATATTCGAATTGAAACTGGAAAAAAAGAGGTAGATCAAGGACATATCCTGATTCGTGAAGAGACGGAAAAGCGTTATCCATTTGAAACAAAAACAGGTGAAATAAACGTTGTTCACAAACCGCGAGGTAGTGCCCCGACTGTACCTTTTTCGGTCCAATACAGTGGCAAGCTTTATGAAAAAAAGAGGATTCTGCAAGGGATTTATATTTGGAAGGAGCCGGTTAGCTGTCGAGTGGAGCAAGATCAAGGATTACTGGTTCATGTGGTGTCAAATGGATTGTTAACGTTTAAAGCTTCTGAAGCATATTACCCGACACTCTACTCTTTACAAACAAAGCGTGAGTGGCTAGACAATCTTTTTCCAAACCCCGGACCTAAAAGTTGGTGGAATCCATGGGGTGGTGGAATGATGACGATTCCTCGAAACCTTCAGTTGCGTACCATTATGGACCAGAAACGAACGGTAACATTTGTGACGATGGTTGATCAATGGAATCAGCAATGGAGCGGAATAAAAATTTCGATCCAGTTCAGCAATCATAAAGTTTGGAATGAAGCAGAGTTTAATCAATATTTTGTGACTTTACCTGGTGCCAGTATCCTTGTGCATGTAAATGAACTAAATGGAGGACCGTCTCTCGTCGATCAAAAGCATTGGTTAACAGGTATTTTTTTCAACCGAGAGAATTTAGCGGTGTATCCTCTTGCTAATGACGATGAGCATTTTAAGCCAAATGGAGGGCAAACAGAATTAAGTGGACTGTCTCTTCATGATGTCAATCGATTATACGCCCATCAAACGGATGAAACCCTTGTTACCCTTGGACAAATGATGGATAGAGAATTCCGTGAAGATAAAGATGTGTTTGCTGCAATGACTACGGAACCATTAAAAAAATGGCCAGGTGAACAACGAATCATGTCTAGACCACAATTGTTTGTTTGGACAAAAGGTTTATCATCAAGCAACGGTTGGGAATGGCTAAATAGAGTTACATTGAAGGAGGTAAAAGACGATTGAAATTGATTGATGCTCATGTCCATTTTTCACAAATTGACTCTTTTAGAAAAACTGCAACTGAAATATCGGCAATAGCGTATACACGTTCTGGTCTAGATACAGAATTTAAAGAAGCAAATGTTGTTGCTTCCGTAGGCATGGGGTTAGAAGAGAGCGTAAGTGGTGCATTTCCTGATAAGAAGGCTCCTGCACTTATGGGATTAACGATACCTGATCGCCCGCAAACAATGGGGATTTGTATTGGAATTAATCCATTCGCTCTAACAAAGAATGATTTGGACATACTTGATGAGGCTTTAACAAAACCTTATCATGTAGGCATAAAAATCTATTTAGGCTATTATCCTTTTCACGCTTTTGATCATGTGTATGCACCTGTTTATGAACTTGCAGCCAAGCATAGCGTGCCAGTTGTATTCCATACCGGTGATACATATGCGGAAAATGCAATTTTGAAATATGCCCACCCATTAACGATAGATGAGGTTGCTGTGAAAAATCGAAATGTTACGTTTGTAATGGCTCACCTGGGAGATCCCTGGTGCCTAAGTGCTGCCGAAGTCATCTATAAAAACCGTAATGTCTATGCTGATTTATCTGGTTTAATCGTCGGTGAAAAAAAGAAAGTAGCTAAGCATCAACATACAGAAAATCACTATTTTGATCATTTTCGCCATGCCTTAATTTATGGTGATAGTTACGGGCGTTATATGTTTGGAACAGATTGGCCCCTTGTGCAAGTGAAGCCTTATGCAGAGTGGCTTGGTGGTATTATTCCTGAAGCATTTCACCAAGACTTTTTTTATGATACGGCACTTTCTGTTTTTCCTAAACTCGAAGCTCTTTTAAACAACTAGTCATATGCTTCCCTCTTCGTTCATAAGCTTAATCGAGCGAAGGGGTTTTTAGATGATAAAAAAATGGACAAGCTTACATAATGGTGAAAAATGCATCGTTTTACTTGGTGTGTTAACAGTAGGGGCGATGACAGCGAGCCTTTTCTACGGGATTTAACGCGTGCAAAAATCTGAAAAAAATGATAGAATTCATATTGTTACGGATTCCGAAATAATTTGAATTCAGGAGGCTCTTATGACTTATCCAATTAAATGGGATTTAGAATCAATTTTTAAAGGTGGAAGTAACTCGCAAGAGTTTACTGAATTCTTGCGCGAAACGGATAATCAAATGAATCATGTGATTAAACGAAGTGGTGAAAATACAATTGAAGAACTTGTTGGAGCAATCGAAACGATTAGCCCAAGGCTTAGACAGACAGGCGCATTTGTTTCATGTTTAACTGCTCAAGATGTGAAGGATAAGCAAGCACTTCTTTTAGCTGAAAAAGTGCAGGAACAGCAAGTAAAAGCACAAAAACTGCAGTTGCTGCTAGAAGAAAAAGTTGGAGATTTAAATGATGAAGAATTTAAGCAACTTCTAAAAGTAGAATCAGTAAAACCATCCGCTTTTATGGTGGAAAAAACGCGTAAACGATCAAAGGATAAAATGAGTTCAGAGAAAGAAGAGTTAGCTACGAAATTAGCAAAAGATGGCTATCACGCTTGGGGTTCTGTTTACAATGAAGCGGTTGGACGGATGGAAATTCCGTTTGAAGAAGATGGGGAAACAAAGAATTTGTCCGCAGGACAATTACATAATCGGCTTGGAAGCACAGATCGTTCCGTTCGAGAAAGAGCCTTTGCTGCGTCCCTCGCTGCATGGGAAGAGCAGTCGCCATTGTTCACTCAAACGCTAAATCGACTTTCTGGTTTTCGCCTTAAGCTTTATGAAGAACGTGAGTGGGATAATGTTTTAAAAGAGCCCCTTGAACTAAATTTAATGACAGAAGAAACACTTACAACAATGTGGGATACGATTATAAAAAATAAGCCTGAATTATACGCATACATGGACAAAAAGCTGAATTACTCGGAATTGATCAATTAGCGTTACATGATGTGGGGGCTCCATTACCACTTGATAATAACTCTAAAAATCATATCCCGTATGAGGAAGCATGTGAGTTGATTGTTAAACATTTTAAGCGTTTTAGTCCTCAAATGGCTGATTTTGCTGAAATGGCTTTACGAGATGGCTGGGTTGAAGCGGAGAACCGTGCTGGAAAACGGCCAGGCGGATTTTGTACTAGTTTTCCATTAAATCAAGAATCACGTATTTTTATGACCTATGATGGGTCGATGTCGAATGTTGCTACTTTGGCACACGAGTTAGGTCATGCTTACCATAGCTGGTGTCTTAAGGATAATGAAGTACAATCACAAAAGCAATATCCTATGAGCATTGCAGAAACGGCGTCTACGTTTGCGGAGATGATTGTTGCAGATGCTCTTGTCGGTGAGGCTGATAGTGATGATGTTAAACAAATGTTAATCGAAAATAAATTATCTCGATCATTGGCGTTTTTCATGAATATTCATTCTCGCTTTTTGTTTGAAACACGATTCTATGAAGAGCGTAAGAATGGTATAGTACCTACGGAGAGATTAAACGAATTAATGGTTGAGGCGCAAAAGGAAGCATATGGCGAAAAAGTCTCCTCTTATGATCCGTACTTCTGGCGTCTAAGTTACATTTCCACATAACAGGACAGCCATTCTACAACTTCCCTTATACGTTTGGTTACTTGTTTAGTATGGGTATCTACGCAAGAGCGTTAAAATCAGAATCTTCTTTTGAGGAGTCCTATATTGCCCTATTGCAAGATAGTGGAAGTATGACTGCGGAGGCACTTGCGAAAAAACATTTAGATGTTGATTTAACGAAACCAGACTTCTGGCAAGAAGCAATAGATGTGGTTATCGAAGATATTCGTCAGTTTATAGAGGCATAACAATAAAAAACTAAAATGGACCACTCTCTGTTAGGATGCTGAGGGTGGTTTTTATGTTTAAACTTTCAAATAACGGGAAACGGTTTTTTAAAGTAAGAGCTAGTAAAAAAGAAATAAAGCGTTCGATAATGCTTAGTACATTTACAACAATAGATCAAAGTTGTGTAAAGAGGTACACATGAGGTCGTGACACAAGTTATAATAAAACAGATAATCGTTTTTATCGAAAGACAGAGATATATAGTTGATATCAGTATAAATAAAAAATCATTTTTAAAACATAGAGATGCATATGGCAATACTAGGGCAGATGATTATTATAAAGAAAATGTATAAGAAAAAATCATTCTAATGATAAGATTTTTTCAATTGACAGTTTGTCTCCAAAGAGAGAAGTCTTCGATAAACAGTACATTATCGAAAGGGGTTAAAAAAATGAAGAAAAAGAGTGTTCTGGTTTTATTCAGTGTAGCAGCGCTAACTGCATGTTCGACTAATGATATACCCTCTGGAAATGAGGCAAACGGTGAAGAAAAATGATAGCAATGATGAAAGGCAACAGTGAA
>BAXC01000074.1 GCA_001310375.1 Bacillus sp. JCM 19041
CTCATCTCCATCGACAATAAGCCTGCACTTCATAACCAATAATCTGCTGTTTGTCTGCGCTAATAATGGGGAGGAAATAAGGGATAACTTGATTTTTGTTCATCATAATATCAAGCGGATCCATACTATCACCTCGTTCAGAGCTGCTTTTTGTTTATTGTATCATATTCGCTCCTGGCTTCGCCCATGCGCATCTTGTAAAAAAAAAGAGTATTTTTTCTGCCACTTCTTTTGGTCGTTCCTCTGGTATAAGGTGTCCGCATTTATCTAATAAAACTAACTCACTATTCGGTAAATCATGATACAACCTCTCACTCGTTTTTACTGGAATCAGTGGATCACTTATGCCAGCTAAAAGAAGAGTATATTGACTGATACTCTGCAATTGATCTGAAGTTAAGTCTCCTTCACGTTGGCGGCTAAGGTGAATCAGTCCAACAGAAAAATGAGGATCTAAAAGTGGAGTACGGTAATCCTGCACCATCTCATCATCAATACAGCTTTTATCATAAACAGCCTCTTCAATGACCATACGCACATCCGGTTTTTGAATAAATCGTTTCAATAAATAGGATGCAAACGGTAAATAAGATGCAATTCGATACCGTTGTTTCACTCTTTTCAAATAGCCTGAGCTTGCAAGTAGCACAAGACACTGTACACGCTCTGGATACTTTTTCGCCGCATATAAAGCAACTTGACCACCCATAGAATGACCTATCAAGCAGGCGTGTTGCACTTTCAATTCGTCCATTAACTCAATAACCGTCTTTGCATAATTGCTGAAAGAATATAAATACCCTTTATGTTTACTACTTTTTCCAAAACCAGGTAGATCACAACTAATAACATCAAATTCTTTTAGCAATGAAGGGATTAATTTACGAAAACTTGCACAAGAGGAAAAAAAACCATGAAGAAATAAGATCGTCCCCATCGGCTTTTTTTCACAGGTGAAGTATTCAAAATAAACACTTGCATTTCCAACATAATAGTAAGAAGACTTCATTGGTTTTAGCGTCCGCATCGCCATCACTCCTTACATTTAGTCTGCACGGGAATAAATAAAAAAAAACCGATTGCTCGGCTTTAATCATGTAAATGATATGGTGTTTCTTGGTAAACATAATAATTTAACCAATTCGAAAACAATAAATTGGAGTGGGCTCGCCATTGTAAAAGAGGCAATGCTTTCGCATCATCTTCGGGGAAATAGTTAAATGGTACTTCACAAGCAATTCCTCTTTTTAAATCGCGTTCATATTCTTGTTTAAGTGTTTGAGCATCATATTCTGAATGCCCCATAACATAAACGCGTCTTCCATCTCTAGATGAAGCAATATAAACGCCTGCCTCATTTGATGAACTAAGCACCATCAAATCATCCGTATTTTCGATATCTTCTCGGCTGACCGTTGTATGACGCGAGTGAGGAGCGAGAAAGACATCATCAAAACCTCGAAGTAAATTCACGTTCGGTACATCAACCTTATGAGAGTAAATGCCAAAAAGCTTGTTTGTTAACGGTTGCTTTTTAATCTTATAATGATGAAATAAACCTGCCTGGGCACCCCAACAAATATGTAAAGTAGATGTGACATTTGTTGTTGTCCAATCAAGAATCGAGGTCATTTCGTTCCAATAATTCACATCATGAAAAGGTAGTGTCTCAATAGGTGCACCCGTTATAATCATTCCGTCGAACTTAAGTTGCTTCACTTCATCAATGTTTTATAAAACAAATTCAGATGCTCTTTTGACGTATTTTTTGGCGCATGACTACTTGGGTGCAGCAACGAAACGTCAACTTGCAAAGGAGTGTTGCCTAATAAGCGAATCAATTGCGTTTCCGTTTCTTGTTTTGTTGGCATCAAATTAAGAATACATATTTTAAGCGGTCTAATATCTTGAGTATACGCCCGGCTTTCATCCATCACAAATATGTTTTCTTTTAGAAGAATATCCTTAGCTGGTAAATGGTCTGGAATTTTAATCGGCATCGTCTGTCTCCCCTAAAATGAAAACATTCATTTTTCAATCATCTTAACGCAAGTTATATATAGTTTCAAGACCGTAAAAAAGGTTATGCAAGTGCATAACCTTAACGATCAAGCTCAATTGGAAAAATCAATTGTCCTTCCTGGATGTGATCAGTATACATAAATTCAAATGTATCCCCTTCTGGACTATATAAGCAACTTCACCTGACACAACTCTACCAGCAGGAATTTGACCGCCAAGAATCCCTTTCGTATCAACATTAGATGCATGTGAGTATGCATAATAATCTTCATCCATTAAGGTCATGTTCATCAAGGAAAGATTGATGCTTGTATCACGTTCATTTTTTACTGTTAAATCTACTTTTACAATTAGCTCGTCCTCTTTTTCTTCAATTGTAGTCACACCATTTAATGTGATCGCTATTCCTCTTAATTCTTGGGTTTCTCCAACAGTCAAATCATCATCTTCTTTCACGTTTGACGAAGTTGTTTCATCATTTGAAACAAACCCTCTTGAAAAAGCTACAATCAATAATAAACAAGCAACTAACCCAAGTAACACTAATACTTTTTCTTTCATGTTTCCCCTCTCTCCCCTTCATCTGCTATATATTCCATTGTATGCCTGAAAAATGCTGCCCATACATGGTTCTGAAACAGTTAATTAAGAAGAGATTTATTTCTTTAGTCTTTCCACCATTCATCATAAATCGTAACAGGTGTTTGCCGTTTGTGCTCCGTTGCAGCATAACGCGATTCTAGCTTCTGCTGAATAGAAGTGTCAATTTTCTTACCTTCCAAGTAATCATCAATTTGATTATACGTCATACCAAGAGCTTCTTCATCAGGCAAACCTGGTTTGTCGTCTTCTAAATCAGCAGTTGGTACTTTTTCATATAATGACTTTGGCGCATCTAATTGTTCCAATAATTCTTTTCCTTGCCGTTTGTTTAAACCAAAAAGCGGAGCCACATCGCACGCGCCATCGCCAAATTTAGTAAAGAATCCTGTCACAGCTTCAGCACCATGATCTGTCCCTATTACTAATGCTTTATAATGCGCAGCTAAATCAAATTGCACTTTCATTCGTTCTCTAGCTTTTACGTTTCCTTTTAAAAAACCAGATAGCTCTTCGTTTGTCGCTTCTTGAAATGATTGGGCTGATGCATCAACAGCCGGCTTAATATTCACAGTATAGACCCGGTCTGCACCAACAAAATCCAATGCCAAACGAGCATCATCTTCATCATGTTGCACACCGTACGGCAATCGCACAGCATGGAACGCATACTCACCTGGATGCTTCTCGTTTAATTCATTGATTGCTAATTGTGCTAGTTTCGCGGCAAGTGAAGAGTCCTGTCCGCCAGAAATACCAAGTACATACCCTTTTGCCCCTACTTTAGTCAAATAATCTTTTAGAAAGTCCACTCTTAAGCGAATTTCCTCTGTAGGATTAATTTCTTCTTTCGTTTGCAAATCAGCTCTAATCGATTCTTGATTCACTTTCATGTTGGACCCTCCATTTTATGAATTGACAAACGTTCAAGTTGCCAAAGCAACCCTTCACCCTTTAAAACTTCTATTTGTTTGTCCTCTAACAAATCAAAATGAGGAAAATCATTCTTTCATGAATCCATTCTGGTAGTAAACTATAATTCTTACCCCAGTTAATTAATCGTTCTCTATTGCTACAAGCAACTTTTGTTACAGTAGAAGCATCAGGAAAACGACGATCATACCAATAATGCGTTAAGATTGCTATCTCACCAGCAGAAGCTTTTTGTTTCCAATCATCGAGTTCAAGACGCTTTATTCCAAAAGCCATTAGCTTTGTTGATCCATCAACTGTACGTACTTTTGATACCAGTCTGGAAACGCCCGCTTAAAGTACTGGTCGGAATGTATCTTTCTTCACAATCACATGCGTCGTGTACCCGCTAATACAAAGTTCACCATGTTGATTATGGATCTCATATGTATAGACCGTTTTTATGCCATCATTTAACGTAATCCATGTTGATATCGTAGCAATATCTCCATACCGGAGAGCTTGTTTGTATGTTGCATGAACATCATAAACAGGAGCAAAAAAACCCGCCTCTTCCATAGCAACATAACTAAAGCCAGCGGCTTCAATAAAATCTGTCCGACCAAGCTCAAAATACTTTAAGTAATTGGCATGATAGACCACGCCCATCATATCGGTGTCTGCATATTGTGGTTTGATCGTTGTAAAAGTCTTGTGTGCCAATGGTTTTAACCACTCCGTTCTTTCCCATTTTGAATATTATACCTAAAAGTCATATAGAAGTCACATAGCTTGTCCTACATACCATTGAATCATTAGGCTTTTGTAGACTTGCATGATATGTAGTTTTTATATTCTCTAGTCTCGCGTCAACTATACAAAACGAACCTATTTGTGGCGACTTTTTTTAGTATATCATAATGAATATTGTTCACAAAAGATAACCTCCTTCTAACAAAAGAGCTCTATTTGGACCTTTTAAATAACAAACATAGAAATTTCAATATGTAAGTTAAGTCACGCAAGTTAAACAACTATTCTACGTTATCGCCTTTTTTTTGGGTATAAAATTCAGTGTTACTGTCACTTTATCTTTCAAGAACATAGCAAAACTAATTCAATGGAAACGATTGCTGTTAGTCAATATCTGCGAGCTAAGTTCCCCACAAGATAATTATAACTTTCATCCTAGTCATATAATGTGGTTGAATCAATTTTAATGGGGAATTATAGAAAAGTATTCGTTCAGAATATTACACTCATACATTTCAGGAGGATACAATGGCTAAATTAATGGAAAATAAAGTTGGAATTGTTACTGCTGGAGGCAGCGGTATCGGCAAAGCAAGTGCACTTGCTTTTGCTGCTGAAGGAGCGATTGTTGTTGTTTCAGACATCAATAAACAAATGGGAAAAGAAACGGTTGACGAAATCATTCAATCAGGAGGAGAAGCTTCCTTTTTTGCTTGTAATGTAGCTAATGAAGCTGAAGTTAAATCGCTTGTTGAACAAACCGTTGAGAAATACGGACGCTTAGATTGGGCTCATAATAATGCTGGTATTGGTGTACCCTCTGCACCTATCACCGAATCTAATTCAAATGATTGGGACAAAGCTATGCAAGTTACGGCGAAAGGCACATACCATTCTATTAAATATGAAATACCTGCGATGTTAAAATCCGGAGGAGGCGCAATAGTAAATACTGCCTCCACAGCCGGCTTACTTGGGGTTGAAAATATGGCTGGCTATAGCGCTTCAAAGTGGGCTGTGAATGGCCTAACTAAATCAATTGCGCTTGAATATGGAAAACAAGGTATCCGTGTTAATTCCATTTGTCCAGGAATGACGTTAACACCAGCAGTTGAAAAATGGGAACAAGACGCACCAGAACAAGCTGAATATGTAAAAAATAATATTCCACTTGGACGGATTGGTCTACCAGAAGATCAAGCTAATGCAGCAGTCTGGTTATGTTCAGACAAAGCAGCGTATATTACTGGAATAAACCTCGCTATCGATGGCGGTCAAACGGCAAAATAAACTAATATAAAAAGCTCAATCGATTGTCAATTGATTGAGCTTTTTATCCTTCGATTGTTCATCTTAATAATCCGATTTGCCTTGTTCACCTGCGACAATCGCAACTCCTGCACTAGCACCAATCCGAGTTGCTCCTGCTTCAACCATTGCTTCCACACCATTCAAATCACGAACGCCGCCAGAAGCTTTGACACCAACATCTTTACCAACTGTTTTTCGCATCAACTTAATGTCTTTTACTGTAGCACCACCTGTAGAAAATCCAGTTGATGTTTTCACATAGTCTGCTCCCGCTTTTACTGCGAGTTTACAAGCTCGTTCTTTTTCTTCATCTGTCAGTAAGCACGCTTCGATAATCACTTTTGTTAACGCTTTTCCTTCTGCCGCTTTGACTACTGCCTCAATATCTTTAAGGACCGTTTCATCCTCTTGGTCTTTCAAAGCAGCGATATTAATGACCATGTCAACTTCAGTTGCACCATTCTCAATAGCATTAGTTGTTTCAAAGGCTTTTGTCTCCGCTGTACTTTGACCTAATGGAAAGCCAATTACCGTACATACCTTTACTTCCTTTTGCTCTTTTAATTCTTGATAGGCGGTTTTCACCCAATAAGGATTAATGCAAACAGAGGCAAATTGATTCTCTTTTGCTTCCTTGCACAATTGTATAATTTGTTCTTTTGTTGCATCTGCTTTAAGCAGCGTGTGGTCAATGAGATGTGCGATAGATTCCGCCATTTTTCTCACCCTTTCGTCAGTTGTATTGCCCCACTTATGATAACATGAATTTACATGCAAGACGAGTATTGCTGTCAAAGTGGACATTGAAATGACTAAGGTTTTATTGACTCCAACAAAATTGATTGTCCCGCAAAACCTATAATGTTGCCGTTACGTTCTTGCACGTGTAAAGCTTGTTTCAATTCAAGTGGTTGAGCAATGATCCAGTTCTCTAACTGTTGTTTAACCTCCGTTTCATCTGTACTCTATCAGTCCAGTCTTGAAAATCAAATTCTTTTTTAAAAGCGCGTAATTGGATGATCTCGAATTCAACAGCTTCAATCATTGCTAGCCATTCTGATTTCTTAAAAGCGCGTTTGTGACTCCCGTCTCTCTTATATTCAAGCTCATTGTAAAAATAATCATATGCGTCATCTTCTGGAGCCACATTATCCAGTAGAAAGAAACGTCCTCCTGGTTTTAATACCCGGAATGTCTCCGCTATAAAAGCTGCTACGTTCGTAAAGTGATGTGCCGCGATTCGACAGACGACGAGATCAAACGAGGCCTCCTCAAATGGCAACCTCTCCGCAGGTGCTTCGATAAACTGAACATTTGTGATTCCACTTTCATAAAGGTGCTGTTCAGCCGCAGTTAGCATTTCCGGCGTTAAATCTACAGCGACAATTTTTCCAACATATGGTGCCACCTTTTTCGCTGCATGCCCTCCCCCTGTGGCGATATCTAATAAAGAAGCAGTTTTAGATCCTTTAACTAATTGTTCAAGCAAATCCAAATCCTTCCCTTTTGCGTGCTTCTTACTCTTCACATATGCGCTTGCATAGGCACCAAATTGTTCTTTAGCACTTTTTCCCATTTTTATCACTCCTCCTCTTCTTATTTGTAGTATAAGCGCAATTAAAACTAAAAGATAATTTTGTTTCCTTATCATTATGTATAAGAAACTTCGGCTAAGCCGAAGGTTTTTTCTTACTTTACGCGAGTTGTTCATTTTCTTCCAGTATGCGAACAAACTCTCCATGATTAAAGGGATAACCCGCTTCTTTTATTTTCACTTTGACAATACTTCCTACCATCGATTCATCAGCAGGAAGTTTTACTTTTAAATAATTGTCCGTATAACCTACAAATAAACCACTATCCGGATTGTCTTTGTCCCGCTCTTCTGGAATCACTTCTAGTACTTCATCTTCAAAGCTTGAAGCGTATTCTTTTGCAAGTTGGTTTGAAAGTTCAATTAATCGGTGAACACGTTTATTCTTCACTTCTTCGTCAACTTGATCTGTCATTCTCGCAGCAGGGGTTCCAGTCCGCATTGAATAAGGGAATACATGTAACTCGCTAAATTTATGTTTAGCAATAAAATCATATGTTTCTTGAAATTCTTGCTCTGTTTCTCCAGGAAAGCCAACGATTACATCAGACGTAATCGCTAAACGCGGCAATACTTTTTTTAACTTTGTAATGCGCTCAGCAAACGCATCCATCGTGTATTTCCGACGCATCCGTTTCAAAACAGTATCCGAACCAGATTGAAGGGGGATATGCATATGCCGTACCACTTTATTTGATTTTCCAATGACTGCAATGACCTCATCTGTCAATTGGCTCGCTTCAATTGAAGAGATACGAATGCGCTTCAACCCTCTTACATTCTCTAAATCTTCAAGTAGTCTTGCTAAGCTATAATCCTTTAGGTCTTCACCATATCCCCCTGTATGAATTCCTGTTAAAACAATTTCTTTATAGCCTGCTTCAACTAGTTGCTGTGCTTGTTTCACTACTTCTTCGGGATCACGGGAACGCATAAGCCCACGAGCCCAAGGAATAATGCAGAATGTGCAAAAATTGTTGCAACCTTCTTGAATCTTCAATGAAGCACGTGTGCGATCAGTGAAAGAAGGTACATCTAATTCTTCGTATACTCGAGATTTCATAATGTTGCCTACGCCATTAATTGGTTGACGTTCTTGCTTATATTGCTCGATATAACCAATCATTTTTGTCCGGTCTTGCGTGCCTACAACAATATCAACACCTGGAATTGCCATAATTTCAGCAGGAGATGTTTGAGCATAACAGCCTGTTACACATATGACAGCATCCGGGTTTTTCCGGATTGCACGACGGATGACTTGTCGGCTTTTTTTGTCACCAGTATTGGTTACAGTGCACGTATTAATAACATAAACATCAGCAGCTTGTTCATATTCAACTTTTTCATAACCCTCATGTTTAAAGAGCTGCCAAATAGCTTCGGTTTCGTAATGATTTACTTTACAACCTAATGTATGAAACGCAACGGTTGACAATAGATTCACCTCAAATTTCTAAATGGTACGAAAGGCAGCCAAAACGTACAGGCTTGCCGTCTCTGTTCGAACGATTCGAGGTCCTATGCCACAGGCAATTGCCCCGTTTTCACAAAATGAAATAACTTCTTCACGGCTAAGCCCGCCTTCAGGACCAACAACGACAAGTACGGTCATCTCTTTTTCTAGTCGTTCAAACGCTTTTTTTAACTTGCCTACTTCACCAAGTTTTGCTTCTTCTTCATCACAGATGATACACATATCATAATTCTTTATCGTCTCTACTAATTGTTTAACAGTTAGAGGAGCATCAACTTTTGGCACCTTAATCCGATGTGCTTGTTCTGCTGCTTCTTTAGCGATTTTTTGCAAACGCTCGGTTTTTTTGTTCCCTTTCTTCTCATCCCATTTTACAATAGAACGTTTGGCAGCGAAAGGGAGAAAAGAATACGCTCCAAGCTCAGTACCTTTTTGCACAATCGCTTCGAACTTGTCGCCTTTGGGAAGACCTTGCGCAATTGTGACACGCACCGGCATTTCTACATTCGCATCAATTTCCCTTAAGACTTTTCCTTCGCTTTTGTCTTTCTCTACCGTAAGTAGCTCTGCAAGAACCACTCTTCCTCGTTCGTTTACACAAATGACTTCATCACCCGGTTGCATCCTCATTACACGAGCAATGTGAGCAGCATCATCCCCTGTAATTTCTACTGTTTGGGAAGACATTTGTTTATCTGCAATAAAATAACGTTGCATTACACACCTCTTTATACAGGCTTAACTGCTTTAATCGCGACCCAGTCATCCAATTCAGTCACATGTTCTACTTGAAAACCAGCTTCTTCTAGCGATTTCACAACATCATCTTTTTTCCGAGAAATAATTCCTGATGTCAAAAACACACCACCTGGTTTAACCACCTTAAATGCGTCATATGTAAACGAAATAATGACTTCTGCTAGTATGTTTGCTACGACAATATCTGCAACATTAGGCTCAATACCTTCGAGCAAATTGTTTTGTGCTATTTCAATGAATGACGCCGCACGATTTAACCGAAAGTTCTCTTTTGCACTATTAACGGCTACTTCATCCAGGTCAAGCGCTCGAATAGAGCCAGCCCCATATTTCCATGCAGCTAATGCCAGTACTCCTGAGCCCGTTCCCACATCAATAACTGATTCGCCTTGTTTAACAGCTTTTTCTAAAGCTCTGATGGATAAAATGGTTGTTGGATGGTTCCTGTACCAAAAGCCATTCCTGGGTCAAGTTCTATGATCATTTCATCTTGTCCAGGTTCATAATCCTCCCATGTCGGGACAATTGTCATTCGCTCAGTTATTTGAACCGGATGGTAATACTTTTTCCATGCTGTAGCCCAATCTTCATCATCGACTTCAACATAATCCATTTCAGCGCGCCCAATGTCAATTGAAAAAGTTTCCAACTCTTTAATGAGAGTTTGTACATGATCCATTGTTTGTTTAAATGAATCATTCATTGGAAAATAAGCTTTGACATAACCCTTCCTTGGGATAATCATCAGGTGACAACTCATACACTTCACCGTATTTGACACTCCACTCTGTTACAAGGTCATGGGGGTCTTCAATTGCAACCCCTGCTGCACCAGATTCATGAAGTACATTGGAGACTGGTTCAACTGCTTCCTGTGTTGTGTGAACGCGAAATTCTGCCCATTTCATTGCATTAGCTCCCTTTTTTTCCTATGAATCGCCTTAAACTCCATTTAGAACACTTGCCGTAAAATAGGTGAAGGAAAGCTTAGACAAGCTTCCTTCACCATATATACGTAGTCTTCACTTCATTAATCGCCTTTAAACGCTCGGCGTAACTTATCAAAAAAGCCGTCGTTTTGCTCTTCTGGCTTCCCGCCGCTCATTCCAGCAAATTCACGCATCAGTTCTTTTTCGTTTTCATTCAATGTTTTTGGTGTTACAACACGAATTTGTACATGTTGGTCACCTTGACCACGTCCATGAACATTCGGTACACCTTTTCCACGTAAGCGGAAGTTTGTACCTGTTTGTGTGCCAGCAGGAATTTTTAATTTTACTTTCCCAGTCAATGTCGGTACTTCAATCTCATCCCCGAGAGCAACTTGCGGAAACGTAAGTGGTACTTCACAATAAATGTCTTCGCCTTCACGATCAAAAAATTCATGTGGTTTCACTTGGAATACAACATATAGGTCACCTGCAGGACCACCGTTGACACCAGCTTCCCCTTGACCGGTCACACGTAATTGCTGTCCGTTATCAATTCCTGCCGGTACTTTCACACTGATTTTTTTGCGTTTCTTTATTTTGCCTTTACCGTGACATGTACACATTTATGCTTGATCGTTTTTCCTGTTCCCTCACAATGGTTACATACGCGGCGATTAACGACTCGACCAAATGGCGTATTTTGCTCAACATTTAGTTGACCAGCACCACCACAGTGGGAACATGTTTCTGGTTTGGTCCCCGCTTTAGCACCAGAACCATCACATGTTTCACACGTTTCTTCACGAGGGATTTCAATTTCCGTATCTTTCCCAAATACGGCTTCTTTGAATTCAAGTGTCATTGTATATTGAAGGTCATTTCCTTGACGTGGCGCATTTGGATTACGACGGCCTCCACCGTTTCCACCAAAGAACATATCAAAGATATCGCTAAAACCACCAAAGTCTCCTGTTCCACCAGCACCACCAAACCCTTGATTTGGATCAGTGTGACCAAATTGGTCATAATGGGCTTTCTTCTGTGGATCACTTAATGTATCATATGCTTCCTTTACTTCTTTAAACTTTGTTTCCGCACCCTCTTCTTTGTTTACATCTGGGTGATATTTCCGAGCTAATTTGCGGTACGCTTTTTTCACTTCTTCTTCGGAAGAGCCTTGGCTTACCCCGAGCACCTCATAAAAATCTCGTTTACTCACGTTTTTCCTCCCGACTGAACGACTTTTTGCCGCCTCACGTTTTCTCACATAACGTTCATCTTATCACCAGGTAAGCGCTCCTTGCAATAGGAGACACCTATTTCAGAGAAAAAAGCCAAAGCCATGACGCTGACTTTGACTTTTCTCCAATCCGTTCTTATTTCTTTTCGTCGTCATTTACTTCTTCATAGTCGGCATCAACAACATTATCTTCTTGTTGCTCTGCACTTTCGCCACCAGCTTCTTGCTGCTGTTGTGCCGCTTGCGCTGCTTGCTCATACATTTTTGTTGTTAAAGCTGTGACGATTTCTTGAAGCTCGTCTTTTGCTGTCTTAATTTCTTCTTCGTTATCAGATTCAAGCGCAGCTTTTAACTTATCTTTTGCCGCTTCTGCTTTATCTTTTTCTTCTTGTTCAACATTATCGCCTAAATCTTTAAGTGTTTTTTCAGTTGAGAAAACGAGTTGATCTGCTTCATTGCGAAGCTCTACTTGCTCACGACGCTTTTTATCTGCTTCCGCATTTTCTTCTGCATCATGCACCATTTTTTCAATTTCTTCATCAGAAAGACCGGATGAAGAAGTAATTGTAATTGATTGTTCTTTGTTTGTACCCAGGTCTTTCGCTTTTACATTCACGATTCCGTTTGCATCTAAATCAAACGTTACTTCAATTTGTGGCACACCACGTGGAGCTGGTGGGATATCGCTTAGTTGGAAACGACCAAGCGTCTTGTTGTCAGCAGCCATTTCGCGTTCACCTTGGAGCACGTGGATATCTACAGACGGTTGGTTATCAGCAGCTGTAGAGAATGTTTGCGATTTTGATGTTGGAATTGTTGTATTACGGTCAATAAGCTTCGTGAAGACACCGCCCATAGTTTCAATACCAAGTGAAAGTGGTGTAACGTCAAGAAGTACGACGTCTTTAACGTCTCCAGTCAATACACCAGCTTGGATTGCCGCACCTAGAGCAACAACTTCATCTGGGTTAACTCCTTTGTGAGAGTCTTTTCCAGTTAAACGTTTAATCGCTTCCTGAACTGCAGGGATACGCGTTGATCCACCAACAAGAACAACTTTATCAATTTCAGAAGCAGACATTCCTGCATCTGATAGAGCACGACGTGTTGGCGCTAATGTACGCTCAACAAGTTCAGACGAAATCTCATCGAATTTTGCGCGAGTCAAGTTGATTTCAAGGTGCTTAGGTCCTGTAGAATCAGCAGTGATAAACGGCAATGAGATTTGTGTTTGCGTTACACCTGACAGATCTTTTTTCGCTTTTTCAGCAGCGTCTTTCAAACGTTGCATAGCCATTTTATCTTGAGATAAATCAATGCCGTTTTCCTTTTTAAACTCAGCAACAAGGTAGTCCATGATAACATCATCAAAGTCATCTCCACCTAGTTTGTTATCTCCAGAAGTTGCTTTTACTTCGAAGAATCCGTCACCAAGCTCTAGGATTGATACGTCAAATGTACCGCCACCTAGGTCATAAACGAGAATTGTTTGGTCTTCTTCTTTTTCAAGACCATATGCAAGTGCTGCAGCAGTCGGCTCGTTAACGATACGGTCTACTTCTAGACCAGCAATTTTACCAGCATCTTTTGTTGCTTGGCGTTGCGAGTCATTAAAGTAAGCAGGCACCGTAATAACTGCTTTTGTTACTTTTTCTCCTAAATATGCTTCTGCATCAGACTTAAGCTTTTGCAAGATAATGGCTGAAAGTTCTTGTGGAGAATAGCTTTTTCCATCTACTTCTACTTTATAGTCTGTGCCCATATGACGTTTAATTGAAATAACCGTGTTTGGGTTAGTAATTGCTTGGCGCTTTGCTACTTCTCCAACAAGACGCTCTCCATCTTTAAATGCAACAACAGATGGCGTAGTACGGTTACCTTCTGGGTTTGGAATAACGGTGGCTTCGCCACCTTCCATAACTGCTACACAAGAATTTGTTGTTCCTAAGTCAATTCCAATAATTTTACTCATTTGATTTTCCTCCCGAAACTATGAATTCACTTTTACCATAGAATGCCGAATGACTCGGTCTTTTAATTGATATCCTTTTTGAAGCTCATCGACAATCTGGTTGCTTTCAAACCCTTCTTCTTCTACTTGCATCACTGCTTGATGAAGATGAGGGTCAAACATTTCCCCGTTTGTCGGAATAACCTCAACACCTTCATTTTTTAAGGCTTCTTGAATTTGACGGTTGACCATTTCCATTCCTTGAAGAAGTTGTTTCGCTTCCTCATGTTGTGGTTCAACAGTTAACGCCCGCTCAAAATTATCAAGTGCCGGCAAGAGCTTTTCAATGAATCCTTGTGCACGGTATTTAGCTTGTGCTTCTTTTTCTTCATTTGTACGGCGACGGAAGTTTTCATAATCCGCTCTAACACGAGCAAGACGGTCTTTCGCTTCTGCCAACTCTATTTCAAGAGGGTGAACCTCTGACTCTTCATCATTCGCCTCATTCGTTTCTTCTTCATTAGAAGTTCCCTGTTGCTCTGCTTCTTTTTCAGCTTCGGGCTTTTCCTGCTCAAGTGATTCATTTTCCAAAATGATTTCATCTTTCTTTTCTTCAGCCATGATTGTTCACCTCCTGGTATGTTTCCGTATAAACAGACTTGATTCTTGGACAGCTTAGCAAATAACTTAGCTAGTCTGCAAATACTTCGATTGATGCATGTGCCATACAATTATCTTGCCTGACACTTCTGCTTTATGTACAGCAGCAGATTACCTGCTGCGCATACCATCATTCATTAAATCCTGTTAACAGTTTAGACAAATCTTTAGAAAGCGAATCAACAACTTTAATCATTCGCCTATACTCCATCCTTGTTGGTCCTATAACTCCGAGTGTTCCAACATGACGACCATTAATCGCATAAGAAGCAGTAATAATACTGCACGCTTCAAATGCTTCCAATTGGTTTTCTTGACCTATTGAGACTTGTAACCCGTCTGTCTGTTGTGTTCGGAACCACTGCTGCAATAAATTCTCTTCTTCTAGCGTTTTATAAACTAAACGCATTTTGCCGACATCTTGAAATTCTGGTTGTTCCATTAAATTTGTTTTTCCAGAGAAAAACAATTTTTCACTCACACCAGAAACCATCGTCCGCTCCAACATACCGAGTACTTGTTCATAATTGTTAATATGATCTCGAAACAATTGTCCTAGCTCTACGTTGATTTTCTTTTGCAACTGGGAAAGAGGTGTTCCAATTAATCGCTCATTTAACAGATTAACTGTTCGCTCTAAGTCAGCTGGGGTTACACCTTCTCCAATCTGTACAAGATGATTCTCAACATGACCCGTATCACTTACAACAATAACCACAGCTTTTCGGCTGTCCATTGATGATCTGAATGTTTTTCAGTTTTTCATTCAACGATTCAGGTCCAAGAACAACGGAAACATAACTAGTCATTTCAGACAATATCCGTGCTGATTCTTGAAAGACTTCTTCCATTGCTTCTAAACTCGCAGAAGTTAGTCGGGAAAGCCCCGCGCGTTCTGCTACAGTCAGCCGGTGTGGAGATAATAAATGGTCTACATAATAGCGATATCCATGCTGTGAGGGAACTCTTCCAGCTGAACTGTGTGGCTTCTCAAGAAAACCAAGTTCTTCAAGGTCTGCCATCTCATTTCGAATTGTTGCCGGACTATACGGAATATCATTCCGTTTTGAGATGCTTCGCGAACCAACGGGCTCTGCGGAACGAACATAATCGTCAACGATTGCATGTAAAATCAAGAGTTGTCTTTCCGTTAACATTCCAAGCACCTCCCTGTTAGCACTCAAAGCAAGCGAGTGCTAATACTACTGTTACACTAACAAAAAGAGGCTCTATTGTCAATTGCTAAAAGCTCATTTTTTCCATAGTTAAAAGGCTTCTTCATCTAACACAGCAACAAATAATTCAAACGCCTCATTCCCTAAAATTAACCCTTCTTCAGTTAGTTTTAAATGGTGTGTTGTTTCTTCTAATAAGCCTTTTTGTATTCCTATACGAATTTCGTCTGCGAATAATTCGTTTAGATCATAACCATATTGTGCCTTAAAAGACTCTTTATCAACCCATCACGAATACGTAGACCTAAGAAAACAGCTTCTTCAAGCCATTCTACTTTTGAAACCCAATGTTCCCTCATTCTCGCTTGACCCTTATCCATAACTGCATCAATATACTTTTGGATCGGATTAATATTTTGATACCTTACTTGCCGCTCATAGCCTGATGCCCCAGCCCCGAAGCCCGCATATTCCTCGTTTTTCCAATAGACGAGATTATGCTTACTTTCATAACCCGTTTTCCCAAAATTACTAATCTCATATTGATGTAAACCGGCTTGTGACGTTTTTGCTCGTAATAGGTCATACATTGCCACATCCGCTTCTTCTGGCGGCAAGCGCAGTTGCCCTTTTTTATAACGGTTGTAGAACACGGTTTGCTTTTCGACCTTCAACATATATGCAGAAATATGTTCTACTCCTAGCGCCAGAGCTTTTTCAATGGAGTCAGAAAAATGCTCGACCGTTTGGTTAGGAAGACCTAACATTAAATCAACGGACAAGTTCGTAAAACCTTGGTTTCTTGCTGTGGCAATTGCCAACTGTACACTCTTTGGCGAGTGCGTTCGTCCAATCTCATCTAATAATGGTTGTGTAAATGTTTGAACGCCTAAACTCAGACGGTTAACACCATGTTTTTTTAATACACTTAGTTTGTCTTCATCCGCACTATCTGGATTCACTTCAACTGACCATTCAATTAGCTTATCTAACCGAAAAACTCTATGCATTGCAGTCAGAAGACGATCAAGTTGCTTTGCTGATAATGCTGTAGGTGTTCCACCCCCAATATAAATGGTCTGAATTGGAACCTTTTTTTGTGATTGTTCTGAGTGCTCCATCTCCTTGATCAACGCATCAATATACGCTTCAACAGGCTGATTTTCTAAAAACACCTTATTAAAGTCACAGTAATGGCATATATGTTCGCAAAAAGGGATGTGTACATAAATTGAATGACCCATAGATTTACTCTCCTTCTTACATGAAAAAAGCCTACCTACATCGCAGGCGGCTTTTTCAGACTTAGTTATCGTCCATGCGCAAGACAGCCATAAATGCTTCTTGAGCACTTCGACATTCCCTACGGATTTCATCCGCTTTTTACCTTCTTTTTGCTTTTCGAGTAGTTTTCGTTTCCGAGAAATATCGCCACCATAACATTTAGCAAGTACATTCTTCCGCATGGCTTTAATCGTTGAACGGGCAATAATTTTCGTGCCGATACTTGCTTGTACAGGAACTTCAAACTGCTGGCGAGGGATAAGTTCCTTCAGTTTTTCCACAATAATTTTACCACGCTCATAGGCTGAATCACGGTGAACAATGACAGACAAGGCATCTACCTTTTCTGCGTTTAATAAAATATCCATCTTTACAAGTTTGGACTGACGGTAACCAATTAACTCATAGTCAAACGATGCATATCCCTTTGTATTTGATTTTAATTGATCAAAAAAGTCATATACAATTTCTGAAAGTGGAATGTCATATACAATTTGGACACGCACTTCATCTAAATACTGCATGTCTACAAACACACCACGTTTCCTTTGGCAAAGCTCCATTACTGGACCAACATAATCATTTGGTACCATTACTGTTGCTTTCACAAAAGGTTCTTCGACATGTTCTGTTCTTTGTGGATCTGGCATGTTCGATGGGTTGTCAATTTTCTCGATTTCTCCATCAGTAAGCGTAACATGATAAATAACTGATGGTGCAGTTGTAATAAGTGTGATCCCAAACTCTCGTTCAATTCTCTCTTGAATGATTTCCATATGAAGCAACCCAAGAAAACCACAACGGAATCCAAAACCAAGTGCCTGTGATGTTTCCGGCTCATATTGCAATGAAGCATCATTCAACTCAAGTCGTTCCAACGCTTCACGTAAGTCATTATAATCGTTTGTATCAATTGGATAAAGACCGCAGTATACCATTGGATTCATTTTCCGGTAACCAGGCAAAGCTTCAAGTGCAGGATTTATTGCATTCGTAATCGTATCCCCAACACGTGAATCGCCAACATTTTTTATAGCGGCTGTCAGAAATCCAACATCCCCAACTGTCAATTCATCGCATTTCACCGCTTTAGGTGTAAATACACCTACTTCACTCACTTCAAATTCTTTCCCTGTTTGCATCATGCGAATCTTTTGTCCAGGTCGAACCGTTCCTTCAACAATTCGTATGTACGCGATAACCCCACGGTACGGGTCGTAAAGCGAATCAAAAATCAACGCTTTTAAGGGCGCTTCTGGATCACCTGCAGGAGCAGGTACTTTTTCAACTACTTGTTCTAGTATCTCTTCAATGCCAATGCCGTTTTTGGCTGAAGCAAGGACTGCATCAGAAGCATCTAATCCAATAACATCTTCTACTTCTTTTTTGACTCGCTCTGGTTCTGCACTCGGCAAATCAATTTTATTAATAACAGGAAGGATTTCTAAATCATTATCAAGAGCAAGATACACATTCGCAAGTGTCTGCGCTTCAATCCCCTGCGCACTGTCTACAATCAATAGTGCTCCTTCACATGCAGCTAAGCTACGCGAAACTTCATAAGTGAAATCGACATGTCCTGGCGTGTCGATCAAGTGGAAAATATATTCTTCTCCGTCCTTCGCTTTATATTTTAATTGGACAGCATTTAATTTAATTGTAATTCCACGCTCACGCTCCAAATCCATTGCGTCAAGCGTTTGATCTTTCATTTCCCGGTCTGTAAGAGCCCCGTACGTTCCAAGATCCGGTCTGCTAGCGTTGACTTTCCATGGTCAATATGGGCGATAATCGAGAAATTGCGTATTCTCGACTGGCGCTCTAGTCTCTGTTCATTATTCATTCGTCTGGCTCACCCCTAAAATACGTACATGTACACTATCCCCTATTATAGCAAGGGAAACACTCCGCATCAATAAGAGCTTTCAGCTTCGTCTGTTTTCAGTCGATTTTATTTACTGACTCCATTTCTGATAGCTCCCATAAATGTCTCAAGTCCAGACCTTGTGACATTTTCCATTCCTGTTGCTACCGTATAGCCTAAGTCGGAAAAGAAGTTGGACATTCCTTCTTCTCCTAACTCACTCGAATCAGATTGCCGCTGCACTTCCATAACCGGGGCTACGTCCTTTGGTTCTTCGATAGGGGGTTCTGGTATTATAAGTGGTTTTGGTTCATTCAAGCCGGCATGCTCACTCATAAGCTGCACCCCCATCATACCGCCGAATAGTAAACAGATTGCGATTAGGCAAAACGATTACGCCACTTTTTCATGAACCTTCCTCCTTTTTTTGAGTTACTATGATAAGCTTTTTTTGTAATTATTTTTAAATAGATCTTGTCCAAATCTCGTATATAAAACATGCTTGTCCGAACCTCACCCTGCCCTTAACTTTAATCCTTGTTTAGGTACATACTATGCAATCACTTTAATATACAGAACAAAAAACAGTTGATGGTAAACCATCAACTGTCACCGTGTATAAGCACCTACATTATCTTGATCGACTCTTCCATGCAACGCTGCATTTAACCCCTCTGCAATGACATGGGCCATGTCTTCTATAAATACATCAATTTCTTTTGGCGTAACCATAAGATTATGACCAAGGGGAGCTAACACTTCCTGAATCAACTGTCGTTTTTCGGCTTCGTCCAGCCCTCCGACCATACCCATAATGCTTCTCTACCGCTCTCGTCCGGCAAGTCTTCCTCAGACAATTGTCGTTTTTCACCAAAAGTCATACCCGCTGGAGCAAGACGTCTTGAAGGTTTATCTCCTTCACTCATTTCCTTGCCTAAATGCTTTAATACAAAATCGATCGCATCTGAAGTAATTGTAACAGCGTCTACGACGGTTGGAATCCCTATTGCAATTACCGGAATACCGAGCGTCTCTTGATTCATTGCTTTCCGATTGTTACCAACACCACTTCCGGGATGAATACCCGTGTCTGCTATTTGAATCGTCGTATTCACTCGCTCAATCGATCTCGAAGCGAGGGCGTCAATAACGATAACAAAATCAGGTTTAATCTTTTCAATGACACCAAAGACAACATCACTCGTCTCAATACCTGTTACGCCCATTACCCCAGGTGTAACAGCACTCACAGAGCGGTATCCATCTTCCACTTCTTCTGGAGCTAAATCAAACAAATGTCTTGTAATAAGCAACTCTTCTACTGCTAGTGGACCTAGCGCATCAGGCGTTACATTCCAATTCCCAAGTCCTACAACCAAACAAGTATCCTTTTTTTTCACACCAGACCTTAATAAAAAGGAAGCAAACTCATTAGCAAATACTCGCTCCATATCTGCTTGCAAATCTGTATCTTTCCTTCGAATTCCTTGCGCTTCAAACGTTAAATAGTTTCCCGCTTGTTTCTGTAGACGCTTCGCTCCGTCTTCACCAATTTTAACCTTGGTCACCTTAACACCATCAATTGTTTCTTCTTCAACAACAACATCTCCAACATGTGATGGCTCTTTTTGTTTTTGTTTCTGTTGTTGCTCAACAACCATTTCATGCGCTTCAAGGGCTAAATCTGTGCGAATTTGAAAAGGTTCCATATTAAGCTGGCCCATTTGCACCGCTCCTTCTTCTTTGAACTACCATGTATTGTCCCTCTACAAGAAAAAAAACATTCATCAATTCTACTTTAGTAATAGTTTGTATTGCATTAAACAACTAGTTTTGGTAAAATGCAGAGTGTTGTACTGTCGTATCAGTGCTTTAGAGATGGCCTTTTCTTACAGGCCGTTTATGACGGAGGTGAAATTTATGCCAAACATTAAATCTGCGATTAAACGTGTGAAAACAAATGACAAACGTCGTGCTCAAAATACTGCTCAAAAGTCTGCTCTTCGTACTGCAGTTAAGAACTTCGAAACTGCAGCGGAAGCTGGCAATGCAGAACAAGCACAAGCTGCGTTTGTTGATGCAATGAAAAAGCTTGATAAAGCCGCTACAAAAGGTCTTATCCATAAAAATGCTGCATCTCGCCAAAAATCTCGCCTAGCGAAGAAATTAAACGGATTGTCTGCATAGTAAGACTGATGTACGGATCATGGGTGCAACCCGTGATCTTTTTTAATAAAAACACCAATCACAATTTGCGATTGGTGTTTTTATTTTTTATTAAGTTGATTCACTTAAGCGAATTAACAATAACTCAACTGCCATTTCTTTTTCTAGACGACCACTTTTAATGCCATAATCAGTATCAGCACAATGTATGATTGCCAAGCGCAAGCTTTCTGTTGAAAAAGACTTCATTTGTTGCATCGCCAGTTTAATGACATAAGGATGCACTTTTAGTTGAGAAGCAATCTCTTTTTGAGTATACCCTTTAGAAGCCCTCATTTTCACTTGATAAAAAATCCTAAATTGCCTTGTAAGAAGTGCTAAGATTGCAAGCGGTTCTTCTTTTTGCCTTAATAATCCATGATACGTATGAACAGCCTTGCCAGCTTGTCCTTTTGCAGCAAATTCAATAACGGTAAATATGCTTTGTTCAACTGTTTCAGCAACCATATCAGCTACATCGACCTTTGTAATTCTTTTTACATCCTTTGTATACAACATACACTTGTTAAGTTCCTGATGCATTAACATCAAATTGGCACCAACACGTTGAAATAACAGTTCCTTGGCTTCTGACTCAATTTCAAAATGCTCTTTTTTCATAATTGATTGAATCCATTTATAGACATTTTCTTCACTAAGCGGGCTAACATCAATTGCTTCAACTTCTTTTTTCAATCGCTTTGTTATTCGCTTCCTTTCATCTAGCTTTTCATAAGGGGCAACAATAACTAATACCGTTTCACTTGCGGGTCCATTTAGATAAGCTTCTAAAGAATCTACACTATGTTCAATCTTAGAAGGTGTCTTCTGCTTGTCGCCAAATAAAAACCCTGTATAACAACCAATTTCTTAGCTGAGAAAAAAGGAACTGTTTCCGCCTCTTCAATAATTTGCTCAAGAGGCGTATCCGCTAAATGAAACCGTACATCATTTAATTCGCCATCGCCTTCAGTAAAAACACTTCGTGCACATTCAGCAAAAACTGTTCA
>BAXC01000075.1 GCA_001310375.1 Bacillus sp. JCM 19041
AAAAGCTGTAAACGACTCCAGCCTCAAGTTCTCCAGGGCTACCGATGAGCCGTCCACTTACATCGGAAATCGTTAAAATAATGGCGCCTGCAATGGCCGATAATGGGATGATTAAACGCAAATCAGGTCCAAGCAATAGACGGATAAGATGGGCGGATAAAAGCCCGATGAAGCCAATCGGTCCTGCCAGTGCAGTCGCTGCACCGCATAAAATCACACCTGCAAACGCAGCAGTTAGCCTGAGCACCCCTGTCCTGACTCCCTGCCCCTTCGCAACCTCATCTCCGAGCGCTAATGCATTAAGTGCGGAGGCTGATAGGATCGCTATGACTAGTCCAATAACTAAGAATGGGAGGAAAGTAAGAATCGCATCCCAACTTCCAGAACCAACACTTCCGACTTGCCAAAAACGGAATTGATCCATGACATACGTGCGTGGTAGCATGATTGCACTGACGAGTGAGGAAAGTGCAGCGCTAGTTGCAGCCCCTGCCAAAACAAGCTTCAGTGGTGTTGCACCAGCTCGACCCATAGAGCCGATCCCGTATACAAACACGGCGGTAATCATTGCCCCAGTGATTGCGAACCATATGTACTGACTTGCCGAACTAATATTAAAAAAGGCAAGCCCAGCAACAACAAACAACGCGGCTCCAGTGTTTACCCCTAAGATGCTCGGATCAGCGATCGGGTTACGCGTGACCGCTTGCATCAATGATCCCGAAACGCCAAGCGCCGCCCCGCAGCATAAGCTAAACACCGTGCGGGGAATTCGCTCACGCACAACGCTTGCTCCGTAAGAGTCGAGCTCTGGGTAAAAGAGTCCAGTCACCAATTCATTCCATGTGACCAGACGGGAACCTAATACAAAAGAAGCCAGCACGCAGACAACAAGCAACACAAAAGACATTGTAATAACGAGTGACAAATGCTTAGGTGAATACGCACTTGGCTTTTTAATTGCCTTCAACACACTACTCCTCTACGTTGCTTAACGCGTCTCCAATTAATTCTAAATACTCATCAATTGTATAAGAGATCGAGAGTGGATTTGGCGTACCAGCTGCTCCTAAAACGTCACTCCCATCAATAAAAGCAACAGCCCCATTCTCAATTGCCGAAATCTGCCCAAGGCGAGAATCGGCTTGTAACGCTTCTAATAAGTTCTCATCACCATAACCAATAATGATATCTGCCTCATCAAGGACGTCCGCGTTTTCAGCACTCAAATTAAGTGAGTACGCCTTGTCATCCTCAATCATATCGAGAATAGGCTCCGGGTATTCAAAACCAATCTCTTCTGTTAAGAACGCAACACGCGTATCGACTGGTGTATATAAATGCAAACTTGACATATCAGTAGCAGAGAAGTTGACCCAAGCCACTTTCTTCCCTTCAATTTCAGGGTATTCCGCTACTTTCTCATCAATTAAGTTCTCCGTGTCTTCAATCAGCTGTTCGCCTTCCGCTTCCATGCCCATACCTGCAGCACTTAAAGTGATGTGATCACGCCATGAAGTTGTCCAAGGTGTTTCCGGATAAGCAACAACCGGAGCTATTTCATTGAGAAGATCATAATCCTCTTGTGTAATACCTGAATAAGCAGCAAGAATCACATCTGGATTTGAATCAGCGATTGCTTCAAAATCCAAACCATCCGTATCTTGAAAGACATTAGGGTCGCTCGCGCCAAGCTCTTCCAGCTTCTCCGCTGTCCACGGCAAGAGACCGCTGTCATCCTGAACGCCAAAGTTCGCCGCTGAAAAACCTACAGGTACAACACCAAGAGCAAGCGCGACATCTTGATTCCCCCATTGGATTGTCGTGACTCGTTCAGGCTTTTCATCAAGGACTGTTTCACCAAACGCATGTTCAACTACAATTGGTTCTTCTGTATCGGTTGTTTGTGAATCAGATGGTTCTGCATCTCCAGACGTTTTATCTGACGACTCATTTGAACAACCAACAAGTGCGGTCATAAGCGCAGTCGAAAAAATCAATAATTTTGATGTATGCTGTAATTTTAACATAATAGGATTCCCTTCTTCTCTTAAACTATTTAGTAACGATAATCATTCTCAGGTAATAGTATAGCTCTCTACGTTTGAAAGTCAATTAAATTTTGACATTAGAACGACAATTTTTTTGTTTTATCGACAACATCTAACAACGTCCTATACGTTTACTTCAGAAACACCAAGTGCTCTGTTCTTCTCTTTAAATATCGGATTATGTGAAGAAATAAAAATTTCATTTGCAGCTTCTGGTTTAAGATGTGTTTTTGCATGATTAACAGCAACTGCTGCATCGGTAAAAGCCCCCGCTAATAAATTGATCTTGTTCGAGAACTTTGCTGTATCCCCTGCTGCATAAACGCCTGTTATACTCGTCTCTAATTTATCGTTTACAAGGACATGCCGCTGATCCATTTCAAGTCCCCAATTGCGAATATCGCTCATATCCCCTTGCATTCCATGATTGACTATCACTGCATCTACTTCTACATACTCTGAATGATTAAGTGGCATTCCAGAGGCATCGATTTCATCTATTTTAACGGAATGAATATGCGTTTTCGTCCCATTTATTTCGTTTATGACATAGGGTGTTTTCACATCGATAGTAGAATTCTTCATTTTTTGAATACTATGTTCGTGTCCACCAAATTGATTCCGCCTATGAACAATTGTTACCTTTTGTGCGACACCTTCCAACTCATTTGCCCAATCAACCGCTGAATCTCCTCCACCTGAGATGACTACTCGTTTATCCCGATACTGCTCTATGTCAGTTACAGCGTAATGAAGGTTCGTCTCTTCGTATTCCTTCGCCCCTTCTACATCGAGCTTGAGCGGTTTCGGCACGCCATATCCAACCGATAATAACACCGTACGGGTATGATGCTGTTCTCCCGTATGCGAACGGATAATGAGATTCCCTTTATTCGTTCGCTCGATATGCTGTATTTGTTGGTTCAATACAATGGTTGGATTAAATGTTTTTGATTGGTCTATTAATTGCTTGATCAATTGTTTTGAAGGAAGTGGTGGCATCCCACCTACATCCCATATCATCTTCTCCGGGTAGCTATTTAACTTTCCACCTAAGTGATCGCTTGCCTCAATCAATTTGGTTTTCATATTACGCATACCGCTATAAAAAGTAGCAAAAAGACCGGCTGGTCCTCCACCAACAATTGTTAAATCATAAAGCTCTAATTCATCTGTCATAACGGAAACCTCCCCTAATCATCATATTAATGATAAAGATTATCATTTTCAATGTTTATTTAAATTTTTAAACAATATGCGGCAATAAATTTTACTTAGATCGATCATAAACACCATTAGGAAAGAATTTTAAACACAACACCAGCTTTATTGGCAGGTGTTGTATTTAAAAAGATCCAAACAAAAAACACCTGCTCAACTAGCAGGTGTTCATTACTTCTTCTGGTTGATCTTACGGACCGTTTTAACAATGTCCTTAAAAGGAAGTTCAGGGTGTCTTTCTCTCATTGTCTCGATGCAAGCAACAACATCTTCTTCGCTAAGAATCTGCTGTATTTCTAACTCAACGGCTTTGTTGACCAGTCCGGTTTCCCCATCACCTATACTTGTATCCGCACCTTGGTATTGGCTTACGAGATAAAAGAGTAACGTATGAACCAACACAATAACGAACTGAATACCTGTTGTTAAATGAATGTCTTCAAATAATGAAGTAAGAACTCGAAGCACAACGAGACTGCCAACAAAATCAGCACATACGGAAACAAAATCATTTATTTTCAACGCAGTTCGTTCGCCCACCACACTTAAGAAACTATCAACTATGAGACCAACCAAGAAATCAACTACATAAAAAACCAATAAAAAAAGAGCGAGATAAAACAAACTAGAATACGTACCGTTCAAGAAATAAATGATGAGCGTATCAACGAAAAACAAAGGCAATAGCATAACGAACAAAATAAGCAAAGGAGCAACAATCGGCATCGTCTTTTTAAGCATGTGATCAAAACCTTTTTACTAGAGATAAAATCGAAATCTACTAGAATAAATCGTACGCCTCTGCATTTCTTTTATCAACTTAGATAAGATCGTTGGCTCTTCAAAATGTCGATTCTAAGCATTGTCTTACAATCGTACGGATTCTTCACCAGTCGCAAGAAATGTACGGATCGCCTCCGTCATCAATGGTTGCAGCACGCGGATGTGACCAGCCCCCTCAATTTGCATAAATGATACGTCCAATTCTGGGACTTCAGCTAAACTCTGTGCCATTTCTTTTGTGTCATCCAACATATGACCTTTCTCATTACTACCTACACATATCAGTAATTTTTTGCTTATTTCACTGCCCAAAAAAGACTGTGCGACCTGCTTCACATATTGCTTCTTCCACCAAATCGACGGGCTGCCAGCGATATACGTTTCAAACAAGTGATCTCTTGTTAACAACGTATGCAACACACACAATCCCCCGAGCGAATGGCCAAACAACGCCCTTTTTGTTGGATGCAGCGCATAGGCTGATTCAAGGCTTGGAAGCAACTCCTCTTCAATGATAGACAGAAACGCCTCTACTCCTCCTGTTTCTGGCCAGTCACCTTTGATCGGTCCTCGCTCATCACGTTCAGCTTTTACCGTATAATCAAAAAATCGATCGTTCCTTGAAAATGGCTCATCTATTGGGTATCCAATGCCTACCACCATTGCTGGTGGATAACCATGTGGAGGACGGGTTTGCAAGCGGACCGTTTCTGTTAATGAAGCAAATACGGCGTTTCCATCTAAAGCGATTAAAACAGGAAAACCGTCTGGAGGAGGGGCTTGTTTCGGAACAGAGATAAACACGCTTCGTTCCACTCCACCTGCATCCCACTGCCACACTTCCGTACGTGGCAATTGGTACGCTCCTTTTTTTGTAATCATTTGACGCCTCCTTTCTACACACCCTTGCCTTTTTTCTGTCCTTGAAATAATAAAAGAATAAAATAAGGGACGCCAATAATGGCGAGAACCGTACCAACAGGCAATTGCGCTGGCGCAAAAATGGATTTAGCTATCCAATCAGCAATCATGACCATCGCCATGCCGATCATACCACTCGCCGGTAATACATACCGGTGATGGATACCAACAAGTCTTTTCGCCATATGTGGCGCAATGAGGCCAACAAATGCAATGCTTCCCGATACCGATACGCAGGCACTAACAAGGCCCACACTAAGTAAAATTAATCCATATCGCTCTTTGATAAGCGATATTCCGAGACCTTTGACGCTCGTTTCCGATAGTCCGAATACATCGAGTACCCGTGACTTATACATCAGGATCGGCGTTAACACAATAATCCAAGGCAGTGTCGTCAGCACATACTTCCAATTGGCACTATACACACTTCCAGCAAGCCACACCGCCGCCATCTCATAGTCTCTCGGGTTCATTTTTAACGAGAGAAACAATGTAATCGCTCCAAATCCAGCGGAAACCGCAATGCCTGTCAAGATAAACGTTTGTGGGTCAAGTCGCCCTCGCTCTGTCGCAAAGGCAAGAATAAAGGAAATCGCAAGCAAGCCCCCAACCCAACCAAACAGCGGCATGATTAAAATGCTAGCCCAACTCACATCAAGGATTTGACCTTGAGCAAAAAACAAAAAACAAACGACGCTGCGCCAGCTCCAGCGTTAATTCCTAAGATCCCCGGGTCTGCTAAAGGATTGCGGGTGATGCCTTGAAGAACCGCCCCAGCGATTCCAAGGCCGAATCCAACAATTGCGCCAATGACAATACGCGGCAATCGAAAATCAAACACAACCAGATCTCGCTTCGGATCAACATCAAGTCGAAACAATGTCCGCAGCGTCTCTGTTGCACTTAACCCATAAGACCCGCTCGTCAAGCTAATATAAAAAACGATCACACTAACAAGGCTTATACAAACAACAAACAAGCCAAAACGTCTAGTGTTTGTTGGCATAGCGCTTTCCTCCCCTCGTCTTAATCAAATATAAGAGAAAAGGGACGCCAACCATCGCCGTCACGACACCAACAGGCGTTTCAAATGGAAAATTGATCAAACGGCTTGCCACATCAGAAAAGACCAAGAATACCGCCCCAATTACAACCGAAGCAGGAATGATTTTCCGGTAATCGTGCCCGACTAAAAACCGAGCAATATGAGGAACGGCCAAACCAATAAAAGCAATTTTTCCAGCTAAAGCGACTGAGATGCCCGTTAACAAAACAACCGCTAAGAAAGCGAGTCCCTTCACAAGCCTGGTTCGCTGTCCGATCCCCGCCGAGACTTCATCACCTAACGCGAGTGCCGTCATTTGTCGGGACAAACTTAAAGCAAGTATGATTCCGACTACCCCAAACGGAATCACTAACATAAGGAGGGACGGGTCCATTTGATGGAGCGTGCGTTATACCAGAAACCAATGTCTTGGGACAGTTGAAAATAAACGGCTAACGCCTGCGCCGTACTCGCAAAAAACGTGCCAATGATCGTACCTAAAATCGCCAAACGCATTGGTGAAAAGCCGTTTGGAAGAAGAGCCGCAACTCCAAAAACAATGCCTGCTCCAAGCGCTGAACCGAGTAGTGAAAAGAGAATCATCGTTAACGACGATGCACCTTGGAAAAAGACCATCATGATCGTAATCAAAAATAACGAGCCGTCTGTCACGCCCATAATGGATGGAGAAGCCAAATAATTACGGGTCATTCCTTGCATTAACGCGCCAGAAACCGCTAAACTCGCACCAATGAACGCAGCTCCAATTAGACGTGGCAAGCGATTATGCAAGATCACTTGATGATCTGTATTCGTTGCATCAAAATGGACGATCACATGAATTAGGGTTTTCCATTCCATCGACTTCGCGCCTATTGCAAGCGAAAGCCAGGCAACCGTAACGGCGATACAGAAAAAACCAGCCCAGAGCAGCAGCGGCACAAATCGCCTGCTCGCTTTGGACTGGGCTGTATTAGTCTGCAAAAAGTGTTTTTGCCTCATCTAAGAATGCCATCCGGCTCCAAGACGGCCCACCTTCCAAAAGAGGATCGATTATATTCACATACGTTTGTTCCTCCGATAAAGCAGGGACATTTTGCAAGGTCGGGTCTGCTTTTAACCGTTCAACCATTTCTGTTTCCGTACCTGAATTCTCTTCTGCCGCGTCTTGAATAAATAAGTAATCTGGATTAATCTCTGCAAGTTGCTCGGTTGAGATTAACTCCTGCGCACTAGCTGCTTGTGTGACTTCCGGTGCTGCAATTCCAAAATCCTCATACAAAACTGGATTTAAGAAAATCGATTCAGGATAAATGTAAAGATTATCATTGCGAACGCGCAACGCTAGAATCGTTTTGTCTTCCAAATTATCGGCAATATCGGCTTTCGCTGATTCAAGTTCATCGTGGTATAAACGGATTGCTTCTTCAGCCGCATCTTCCTCATCGGAGAGCTCCGCTAGAAAACGTAAATTATCTTCCCAATCTGTAGCAATATGTGAGACCTTAACCGTAGGTGCAATCTTCTCAAGCTCTTCTACTGTTTCCGGTGGGAACTTAGTAGATGCTAAAATAACATCTGGGTCGAGGCTAAGAATTTTTTCTAGATCAGGTTCGGTTTTTTCACCAATTGCTTCGGTATTGCTTGTGATTGGCGCAAACATTTCTGGAAAAGCACCGCCAATCGTCATCGCTCCAACCGGTTCTACATCAAGCACAAGCGCATCTTCCATCACTTCCATTGCGCCAGTGACTACAATTCTGTCTATTTGTTCTGGCAAGACATATTCTTCCCCAAGATAAGAAATCGTCTGTTCACCATTTGGATTGCCTTCACTTACTGTTGCACTCGTTTGTTCGCCGCTATCAGCCTCCGAACCACAAGCAGTTAACGCCATCGCGCACGCTACTAAACTACCAGCACACAACCAACCTTTATTCATCGTCTGTACCCCCTGCATTAAATGAGAACGATTATCACTATCGATCATTATAAAAGGTAGAAACAACATTGGACATGGATTTTTTTCGTGTTTCACATGGATTCTAATTGGCTCTGTAGAAAAAGCAACTTGCGTAATTGTGCAGATGCCGAGTTTTCAAACCACGTATCTGACGAAAGCATGTGTACTTGGTCATTCCGAACAGCAGACAATGCATGCCACTCAGTAGTATGCTGCAGTTGCTCATAAAAGTGGCTCGTTTTCCGGTCACGCAAACACAAGACCCAAAGCATCTCTGGCTGCATCTCTGCTAATTGAACCATCGTCACCTCTTGACAGCGAATTCCCCATTTTACACCTACATCCGCAAAAATACTTTTAATGCCTTCGTTCGAATAAAGGGACATACCCTCACTAGTTATCCGCACAATCACCGGATGAGAAAACGATTTCTCGCTTACTAAACGTTGACAGTCGGCAGCCTTGTCTTCGTAATCCTCAAGAAACCGTTTCGCCTCATTCGTCGCCCCTATTGCTTCGGCTACTTGATGCAGTTGAGCTTTCCAGTGTCCCTCTCCGATTTTAAATACGTTTGGTAAAGCTTCTGTCAGTCCATCCTTTTCGGTTTGCGAAAGTGTTCTTTTGGCGAACACTAAATCCGGTTTACTTGCAATGACTTGGGCTAGATTCGCACGCCAGTCTTGATTTGCCTTATATGCACTCAGATGAATTGGAATGTCCTCCTGATAACTCTCATAATATGATTTTGTCCACTTTGGATGCATTGGCGCACCAAAAGGAATATGGCCTAATGCGATCAGATCTCCAAGAACATCCATGTCATACGCAATGATTTTTAGCTGTTTTTTCAAACGGTACTGGCTCGGTGACAACCCTGTTTCTTTCTTGAATTTGCGACTAAAATAAAACTCATCCTCATACCCAAGTCGGACAGCCACTTCTTTCATTGTGTATGAAGTCAGTTGAAGCATCCTTTTCCCTTCAGCCATTTTCACTTCTGTGGTGAAGCGCTGGATCGTCTTGCCTATCTGCTCTTTAAAAGCCTCACTTAAATAAGAAGGATGCAGCCCAGAATACTTTGCTAGATCTGCCAATCGATAGCGCTCATACGGATGCTGCTCGATCCACTCTTTTACCGCCTGCACACCATATGAACCCCTCACCTCTTTTGTCTCCAAACATCGATACAACAGTTCTTGGAATTCTACTTGTTGCCAATGGAAGTCCCTTTCTATTAGATGATTTATATCGGATTGTTGCTCGAGTCGACCTTCCTTAACCGAAAATTCTTGATCATCTAATTCCGAGAAAATCCCTTCTTCTCTCTCTTCATACAATTGAAACGAAAAAATGATGGACACTCTTTCAATTTTCTTCAATTGATACGTGTCACCTGGTTGAATCAAGCACCATTCCTGCTCTCTTAAAGAAACGGTAGATTGATTACGACTCACTTCCACATTTCCAAAACAGGCAACCACCAACATATATTGATCAGCAAGGTGCATGGCTTCTACCGGCATTGTTCGATATTGCTTTACATCGCGCAACCTAATGACGGCCGTTCTCCAATCTCGTTCCATCTCGAACACCCCACACTAATTGATAATAATGATCAACATCATACCATAAGGAAGGAAGATCGTTGAGACGATGCGATCTCTTACGAACTATTTATAAAACTGCTCATCCTTTATACACGTCAAAAACCCTCCTAATCGATAGGAGGGGCCAGTGGTTATTCTCATTTACTTTGTTTTATTCACAGAAGCATCATAAATGCCATCAATCGCTGTCCGTAAGGCAGTGTTAAATTCAGCATCTGTTTGCTTGGCATCTAAATCTTGACTTAAAGCTCTAGAGAAACTAGCAATTAATCCGTCATTCTCCTTCAGTTTTCGGTTCGCTTCATCACGAGAGTAGCCACCTGAAAGAACAACGACACGAATGACACGCTCATGCTCAACTAACTCTTGGTACAGCCCTGTTTTTGTTGGGATTGTTAGTTTTAACATGACGCTCTCGTCGTCACGAAGCATGTTCAAGTGAGTTAGTAGCTCTTCTTTCAACAGATCCTCCGCCGCTTCTTTATCCGAACTATGAATATCGACTTCAGGCTCAATAATCGGCACAAGTCCCGCCTCTATAATTTGTTTACCAACCTCAAATTGTTGATCAACCACTTGTTTGATTCCTTCTTTGTTTGCTTCATTAATGACAGAACGCATCTTCGTGCCAAAAACATTCCGTTCTTTCGCTCGTTTTAACGTCTCTTCTAGATCTGCAATTGGTTTCATCAATTGAACGCCATTTGCTTCTTCCGCTAACCCTTTATCGACTTTCAAGAACGGAACAATGCCTTTCTTGTTAGCGAGGTAGTCACTTGTGTACTCCCCTTCAATCTTTCGGTCCATCGTTTGTTCAAACAAAATCGCTCCTAAAATATGGTCGGAATGAAATGCTGGCGCTGTAATAATACGGGTGCGCATGTCATGGACCAAGTCAAACATCTCCGCTTCACCCGAATACGCATCTTCTGTAATGCCGTAATCTGCCAATGCCTTTGGTGTACTTCCACCACTTTGGTCAAGAGCCGCAATAAATCCTTTTCCACTACGCATTGTTTCCAATTGTTGCTTGTGCATCGTAACACTCCTTTATTATCTTCGTTCCCACTTCTATCTTGTCCAAGCGATAGGGTTTTGATGACCGTATCGTCTAACTAAACGTTTCTCTATTATGTTTACCCTCGATCGTTTTTTTCAACACTTCTATGTATGGACGGCTGCTAAACACGATTACTTCTGTCAATCCCGTATCACCCGTAACCGTCCCAATAAATCAATGCACAATAAAAACAAGCCCTGTCATCTAATGGCAGCGCTTGCTTTTCTAATCTATTCTATTTGATCAATTCGACTTGTACCTGGTCATTCCCAATGAAGATTATACGAATGTTAGGAGACACGAATGAAGTTATCACTGCTTAAATCATGTTGTCTCTCCCTTGTCATGGGACTCAATAATAGAATCGGATGCAACGAGAGAATTAGATGAACCGCTAGCGAATACGAGCGCTACCACAAATGCCATTAAGAACTTTTTCAACATTGTTGATCACCTCCCAACGCGCTTTGATATAATCTTGCTTTATTAGCACTTTTCATATATTTCAACGCCAAAACGTTATTTCCTTCTTTTTCCGCAAAATTCGACGCTTCTTCTGCAATTTCTGCTAATTCAAAGTCCATTCCTATTTGATTAAGTAACTCGATTGCCTTATCTACCTTTGTATAATCTCGACTGACAAATAATCCATCAGTAGACATACACCGAGCGCCATATTCTTTGTTTTGATAGTCATGAATTCTAGCTCTTGCCGATTCAAACAGTTTAAGAGCTTCATCCTGTTTCCCTTGATGAAAGAGGACATTGCTTAAATTATAGCTGGTTTTAGCCCCTACAAGTAACTCAGAATGTTCGCTAAATGATAGGGCTTTCCTAAAATACTCTTCAGCTTCGGAATACCGTTTCATTCCTAGTTTATTTAAACCAAGCACTCGATAAATTAATGCATGAACAAGCGGATACCCTTCTGCTAGGATCAATGCATCCGTCAAAATACGCTCTCCTTTTGATGGATAATGCAACTCTTGATTGATACAGGCTAGAATAATTTGACAGTTAAGATAAGGTTCCGTGTATTGTAGTTTACTAAAGATGACACTAGCTTGCTCCAAGTAGGAAGCGGCAATTAAGTATTGATTGAGTCGATAATACACCAACCCGTGTATAGGTAAAAGTCCGCCTCTTCCGATTCATCTTGTAATTGATCAAGTAACCGTTCAGCTTGCTAAACAACTTCACTGCGGATCGATATCTCTCATGCACATACTCATTTTGACCTCTCACAAAGTAATAAAAGTATTTCAACATATTGTCGACATGTGCTACCTCTTCAATGCGTTTAAAATCCGTTTCCACCGCATTTTTATCATAGCCTTTTATTAAGAGATTATGACGATAATCGACCAATGAATAATAAGCGATGATTTTATCATTTTTCTCCATTTCATTCACAAGGCGATTTACTTCTTCTTTTAAGAGAATAGCCTGCTCATAAGATCGAGAAACGATGGCATTATACCACTCAACAACTTTAGCACCCGCTTCTTCCGACTTCACGACTGACATTACGACACTCCTTTTTGACAATTTTATTAGATTAATTATACTATTTATTTAGTAAGAACCTACCAATTTTATCTATTTCCCAACCTAAAACACGTATTATTTCTGACTATTAAAAGATTAATAGATAGCATCATTGATCCAAAGTACTTAGAAAACCCTGACGGCATCACATAGTGACTTTTTAAGATGAAATAAAAAAAGCAGCCATTGGCTGCTTTTTACTCATCTGTTTACTTAACAAACACCGTCTTAATTGAAGTGAAAAACTCCTTCGCCGCCTCACCTTGTTCACGAGAGTGTGAACTAGATTGCTTCATACCGCCAAATGGCGCTTGTAACTCGACACCAGCACTTTCCGCATTTACTCGCACAAGACCTGCATCCATCTCATTAATAAAGGTAAGCATCCTCGAAATGTTTGTTGTAAAGATCGATGCACTTAATCCATACTCGACATCGTTTGCCATCTCGATTGCATGCTCCATTGAACTTACTTTAAACAAAGCAATAACGGGTCCGAAGATCTCTTCTTGTGCAATCGTTTGTGAATGGTCTTCGCACTCAAAGATTGTTGGTTCAATGTAATAGCCTTTATCATGCAAGATCTGATTGCCACCCTGAAGTAACGTTGCCCCCTCTTCTTTTCCCTTTTCAACATAGAACAAACAGTTTTCAAGTTGACTTTTCGATGCACACGGCCCATCCATGTATCTTCAGCAAGACTGTCCCCTACTTTCAATTCTGCCGTGCGTTTAAGAAGCAATTCCTTGAACTGGTCATAGATCTGATCTTCAATAATGACCCTGCTTGTCGCTGTACACTTTTGTCCCGTCGACTTAAAGGCCCCACTGATCGTTGCTTCAACCGCCAGTTCAATATCTGCATCAGCTGCGACAATGACTGGGTTTTTTCCGCCCATTTCAAGTTGATATTTTGCGCCTCGTTCCAACGCTTTTTGTCCGATCTGTTTACCCACTTTATTTGAACCAGTGAATGTAATTCCGTTTACATCACGATGCTCTGACAGTCCTTGACCGATGACTGACCCACTTCCTGTAATAAAGTTTATGACGCCTGCTGGCATTCCCGCTTCATCAAAACATTCAATCAGTTTTGCGCATGTGATTGCCGTTTCTGAAGCAGGTTTTATGACCACAGTATTTCCGTAAATTAACGCCGGTGCTATTTTCCATATCGGGATTGCAACGGGGAAATTCCAAGGTGTGATGACGCCAACTACACCGAGAGGAACACGCGTTGTAAACATGAGCGCATCTGCATCCGTAGAGGGGATCACGTCACCTACTTTGCGCATTCCTTCCCCAGCATAATAACGTAGTATTGCAATTCCTCGATTCGTCTCACCCTTTGTTTCAGCAAGGGTTTTACCCATTTCTTTACTTGCCGTTTGCGCAATGTCTTCTAATCGTTGTTCCATTATGTCAGCTATTTTATACAAATACGTTCCGCGCTGCGCTCCTGTCAAGTTGCCCCATGCCTTTTTCGCCTCTTTTGCCGCTGCAATCGTCTCATTCAAATCATCTTCGGTAGAGTTTTGGTAATACCCGACTCCTTGGTTAAGGTCGGCTGGATTTGTACTTTCTTCTGTCTTGCCTGAAACAGATTCTCTCCATTTTCCATTGATATAGTTCAACACGGTAGTCATCGTCAATCTCCTTTCTTATTTGGTGATTGGATTTACTGGTGGATATAATTCATGAGCCTTCTCAAGAATGGTTTCTAGTTGATTGTAATGCTCTTTTTCTACCGGCACAATTGGTGGACGTACACTTGAATTGATAGGTAAGCCAACGATTTCCATGCCCGCTTTTATTAAAGAAACCGCATATCCTTTACGTTGTTTGCGAATCTCATTGATTGGGAGAATAACGTCTTTGTAAATTGCATTCACTTCATTTGTTCTGCCCGCGAGAAGCGCATCATAGAAACGACGAGAAATATGCGGAATATAGTTTGATATCGCTGATGAGTAAGAGTGAAAACCAAGTGGAATATAAGCTGGCATCGTCACTTCAGCCATTGGCATGCCATTTAACCAGCCAATTCGGTCTCCCACATACTGAGTAAGAATAAGATTCGCTTCCATGTTGCCAACTCCATCTTTTAATCCAACTAGTTGCTCATAACGAAGCAAAGACTGGAGCGTATCCGGGCTTAAAATCGCATTATCACGTTGATAAACAATTGCATTTAAGTCAGTTGTTTCAAGCAACATACGAATATAATCATGTAACCCTTTTTGTTCCCCTTCTATTAAGTACGGGGGAAGAATAAGATAACCATCGACTCCTTTTTTCTCTGATAGCTTCGCTTGTTCCAATGCAGTTGCTAGATTTCCCCCAACCCCTGTGTATAAAGGAACACGGTTGCCTGTCGCATCTTTTGCGATATCAAGCATCAACTCATATTCACTCACACTTAATGCTTGGAATTCTCCAGATCCGCAAGCAATAAAAATAGCTTCTAATCCCTCATCTAGTAAATACGTAATATTTCTATGTAGAGCGCTTTCATCAATCGCTCCAGAAGAAGTATAAGGCGCAACAGGAAATCCTAAAATACCAGTTGGCGCTTTTCTCATTTCGCTCATTATTTCCTCTCCTTCTCATTAAGTTAATTTTATTGTATGACAAATAAAATTAGTAGTCAATAAAAAAAGAAGCTGATCTCGTCAGCTTCCTTCCTCATCTGAAGATAAAACTTTATCGCGCACAAACGATAAATGCTTACGCATGGCACCAAATGCTTCTTCTGGATTCCGTTTTTTTAGCGCATGATAAATCGCCCGGTGGTGTTCTAATGTGCGCTCTTTTTCCCGATACTTAATCCGCGTGTTAATCTTCGCATGACTTAAATGGAGTGAATCCATCATTCCCTGTAACACGGGATTGGCCACACTGTTTGCGATAATATGATGAAATGCCAGATCATGTTCACCGTAATCATCATCTTTGCTTTCCTCAATCTCTTGAATGGTCACTTGTAAACGGTCCAAGTCTTCTGAACTGATCTTTTCTGCTGCGAACGTGACTAAGCCGAGCTCAAGTGTCATTCTCGCTTCAATAATGGCTTCAATGTTTCCACTCATTAATGAAAGCATAGCAGAGAACGGTTTACTGCTAATCTTTTCATTAAAATAAGTACCGTCCCTTGTTTTACGCTTTACAATACCAAGCGATTCAAGCGAGCTAATCGCTTCCCTCATAACAGGCCTACTTACGCCTAGCATCTCCACAAGCTCTAGTTCTGGAGGCAATTTGTCTCCGGGCTTCATTTGATTAGTCATCAGCAAATCAATGATTTTTTCTTCGACTTGATGGGCAAGCGTTTTTCGACTAAGCTGTCCGCCTGAAAAGTCGAGTCGTTGGTTATTCATAAAGGTCCTCCGTTAATCCAATATGTAATGTATCTTAATTGTAATACAATAATCCCCCGTTTTAAACCTTCTTTCTAAAGTACGCTTTGAATCGGTCATAAACGATCAAAAAAGCACAAGCCGCCCAACGGTTGTGCTTCTTGACAATAAATAATCTTGTTTAAGAACGAACAAGACAAGGTCTTTTCGAATCAAACGTCCAATCTTTTATTAAATATTGCATCGCCATGCTGTCATTTCGCGCACCAAGACTCTGCGTTTTGTACAATTGATGAGCATAGTTAACAGCTTCCATATCAAGCTCAATTCCTAATCCTGGTTTCGTTGGAACATCGATCATGCCATCATGAATGGCCAATGGCTCCTTCGTAATCCCTTGCCCGTCCTGCCAAATCCAATGAGTATCAATGGCTGTGATCTCACCAGGTGCTGCCGCTGCAACATGGGTAAACATCGCCAAAGAGACATCAAAATGGTTGTTCGAATGAGACCCCCATGTAAGTCCCCACTCATGACAGATTTGTGCAACTCGAACGGAACCAGACATCGTCCAGAAATGGGGGTCCGCTAATGGAATATCAACCGAATGACTTTGAATCGCATGACCAAGCTGTCGCCAATCCGTCGCGATCATGTTGGTTGCGGTCGGCAATCCCGTTGCACGTTTGAATTCAGCAAGAACTTCTCTACCCGAATACCCGTTTTCAGCCCCACATGGATCTTCAGCATAAGCCAGGACATCGTGTTTATTTGTGCATAACTTTACAGCTTCCGCTAGACTCCACGCACCGTTTGGATCAAGAGTCATTCGGGAATCAGGGAAACGCTTAGAGAGTGCTGTCACTGCTTCTATTTCGTCTTCTCCACGAAGGACTCCACCCTTCAATTTAAAATCCTTAAACCCGTACCGCTCCTTTGCGGCTTCAGCTAGACGGACAATCGCATCAGGCGTAAGCGCTTCTTCATGCCGTAAACGCATCCAATCATCGGTGTCATGCAAAGCCTCATCATACGGCAGATCAGTCTTCGTACGATCACCGATATAAAATAAATAACCGAGTGCTTTCACTTGATCACGTTGTTTCCCGTCTCCAAGTAACGAAGCAACAGAGGTGTTCATATATTTTCCCACCAGATCTAGCAAGGCTGCTTCAAATGCAGTCACAACATGAACAGTGACACGTAAGTCAAACGTTTGCGAACCACGGCTTACTTGACTGTACCGTTTGTCGGTATTTTTTTTAACTAACGTTAACAGGTCCTTATAGCCACCAATTTCTTTGCCAACCAACAACGGAACCGCTTCTTCTAATGCTTGCGTAATAGCCTCTCCCCCTGGTACCTCTCCAACGCCAACTTGCCCTGAATTGTCTTTTATAATCAACAAGTTGCGTGTAAAGAAAGGACTATGGGCGCCACTTAAGTTAAGAAGCATTGAATCTTTCCCAGCTATTGGTACGACTGTGATTTCCGATACTCTTGGTGTTTGCGTTAACGTCTGGCTAAATGAACGATCCATAACAATTCCTCCCAATGTATTTCGTTTAGTTCGCTTGATCTTCCAATTTATCTACGATTGCTTGATAATGCTCTTTTGTCTCTTTCATATACACTGTCGCTGCCTCGCGGTCCATATAGGTTGGCGTCACAAAATACTGTCCAATCTCCTCTTGATATGTATCGTTTTGAACAACAGCTTCTACCGATGCAGCGAATTGATCAACGATTTCATCGGGTGTATCAGGAGGAAAAGCAAAGTAAAAGAATTTCTCAAAACCAAGGTCAATGCCCGAATGAACAAGTGAAGGTTGACCTTCGAATGTGTCCGGGTCTTCATTTGAGAGCGTTCCCATATTTCTGAAATGCCCACTTTCCACATAATCATTAATCACGCCATGGACAATTGGAATCATATCCACTTGATTGCCCATTAATGCAATAATTTTGTCGGATGCGGAACCGACATCAACAATTTGATAAGATGTATTGGTAGCTTCTTCAAAAGCTAAAAGCTGCAAGTGGGTATACGCCCCTACCTCGGTTCCAACCGATACTTCGCCAGGGCGCTCTCTTGCTTCTTCAATAAAATCATTAACTGAATCAAACCTAGAGTCGGCATTGATAATAAATGAATCACCATAGTCCATTAAGGCAATGGCCGCAATCTTATAGTCTTCAAATCCAAAATTTGATAGTTGGAACAGTTCATTAATGATTAACGTATTATGAAAGAAGAGTACCTTATGGCCGTCAGGGTCACCCTCAAGTACATCTCTTGCACCAAGAGTCCCACCAGCCCCTGCAATATTGGATACAACCATGTTTGTACCAAGTTCTTCACTTAAGTACTTGCTTGTCACTCTTGCTGCAAGATCTGTGTCTCCTCCTGCACCACTAGGAACAACAATTTCTATCGTACTGGACGGGTACTGATCGACATTTACAGTTTCTCCGCTTGTCTCGGAGGCAAAAAAATCAGGAACTCTGATGGAAATCGGATTCAATAAGACGAGCCCGATCGTTAAGGCGAGCAAAACAGCTGGGACTACCCATTTTATTTTCATAATTGAACCCCTCTTCCATCGTTGTTTGCTTTTCTATTCTTTTTGACATTTTTCCTTACCGTAATAGCAATTGAAAAAACAGCGAGAAGATAAAAACCAATGGCGATCGGCGAAGTAAAGAATGGAAGGATGTCACCATTCGTCTGCATAAGGCCTCTCCTTAAGTTTGTTTCCATAATAGGAGTTAGTATAAAACCTAACACGACAGGCATGATAGGAAATCCAATCTTAATCATGATGTAGCCTAAGATCCCGCATGCTAATAAAACGATCGCATCAAACATCTGATTGTTTACTCCAAAAGCGCCAACAACACATAATACAATGACAAGCGGAGACAACATAAATTTTGGAACATTCAAGATTCGGACAAAGAATTTCATTCCAAGAAACAGCAGAATCGCCATAAAAACGTTTGCAATTAAGAGTGCAGCAAAAATCCCGTAAATGACGTCCCCGTTCTGTTCAAACATGAGCGGCCCAGGTTTAATCCATGAAGCATTAAACCCCCAATTAATAAAGCAGTCACAGCATCCCCCGGAATTCCTAGAGATAACAAAGGAACGAGCGACCCACCAATAGCAGCATTATTTGATGATTCCGCAGCAACAATGCCCTCTTCAGAACCCTTACCAAATTCTTCTGGATTTTTTGATTGATTCTTAGCGGCTACATAAGACATAATATTTGCGGCCGACCCACCCAGACCAGGAAGAATTCCAACCCCGACTCCAATCATGGTCGAACGAAGCCAGTTCCACTTCTGTTTAAATAAATCTACAAACGTAACACCCATATCACGAAAACGATAGGATGCATTCACTTTCTTTTCAATCTCATTTTTCCGACTCTCTGCCGACTTAAGAATCTCTGAAATGGCGAACAAACCAATAAGGACAGGTAGTACATCTAAACCCGCTTCCAACTCGCTAATACCAAACGTAAATCGTGGGAACGAATCAATTGGTGCTGTACCAATCATCGCTAAAAACACCCCAATTAAAGCACTAATGATTCCTTTTAGAATGGAATTGCCTGCTAAACTCGATATCATCGTCAATGCAAATATCGTAACAGCAAAGTATTCAATTGGGGTAAATTCCAAAGCAACAGAAGCTAAAAGCGGCGATACGAAAATTAAGATTAAGATACTAAGCAACCCAGCAAAAAAGGAAAAAAAGATCGTTAAGAAAAAGGCTTTCCCCGCTTCACCCCTTTGTGCCATCGGATATCCATCAAATGTTGTGACAATACTGGAAGGTGTGCCTGGAATATTTAATAACATTGCAGGTATAAACCCTCCAGAAACGCCTCCAATATATAAACCCGTTAATAACGCCATGCCATTTACAGGACTCATACCAAATGTAATCGGTAAACAAATAGCGATCGCCATCGCTGCCGTAAGTCCAGGAACCGCACCAAAGATTAAGCCTAACCCAACTCCAATAACGATAATGATGATCGATTCAACATTTAATATGCTTAAAAAACCAGCACCCATTAACTCTAACATTGATTCACCCCCCTTTAACCTAGCATCCCAGCAGGAAGCATCAAATTAAATCCAAAGCGAAATAGCGCATAGATAGCAACTGCCGCAAACACAAAGCTAGCGAATAAAAACACATAATGATAATGACCTTTTCGCTCTTTGTTTAGCGCTAAGCTTTGTGTAAAAAGGTAGAGGACACTCGCGATAATAAAACCAAGTATTGGTATAAGTAAAACATAGGAAATAATAAGAAAAACCGATAACGAAACCCTTAATAGACTTGCCTTCGTAAGAGTATCACTCTGTTTCTCTACTGACGAATCATGTACTGCATTTGCTTGCTTCTGCTTGAAGAACGTTTGCGCAAATAACGTTACACTAGTCAAGAAAATACCGATCGCAACCAACTTCGGAAGAAAGTCTGAACCAACCCCGATCGACAAAATTGAAAGCGTGTTCATATTGTGAGAAATATAGAAAATGATCATGGAGATCAGAACCAACACGATACTGACAAGTCGATCACTCCTAATCGAATTATCCAATTTTGTACCTCCTCATCCTTTTTAGTAGATAGCGCTTACATTTTGTTTTATTGTATTACAAATAAAATTATCTGTCAAAATGTTTTTGTTTGTCTGTTGCGCGGCTTTTTGTCTCTCGTAAACAGTTAAATAACACCTATGGCTCATTCCCATAGGTGTTATTCTTACGGTAACTATGCCTCCCTACTACCTTCGTGGGACGCACGATCCATCGCAAAACTCTCCAGAGATGCCTCCAATCTATTAACCGTTAATAACACCATTCCATTTATAGGCTCATATACGGGACGGAAAAAGTGAAAACAATAACTTCTGTTCTCATATCCCTTTTTGATATAGAGGATAAATGAGATAAATGAACCGAATTCTTTTTTATCCAGTACTTCGCTGTCTCGTGAACAGTCATTAATCATTTTTCCATTTAATCAGTCTATCGATCGTTCCATACTATAAAAGGAACCTGTAAATTTTTGTACAAGGAAAAAAGGTGGGCATAATTTGCCCACCTTTTTTAACTACTTTCCAGCTCCTACTTAACGGTTTAATTGTTAGTCGAACTTGTACTGGATGATTTACGATAACTTTTAAGACCTTCCTAGTAAAAAACCGCCTCTTATTAGGAACTTGTATCTTGTAAAAAGTTTAGATTAATAGATTATGATATAATTGCCACAAGTACAAACAGACGGCTCAAAGGGCGGCGACACTCCTGGTAAGAAAGGGGGTGTTTGCCTTGTCAATATACAAAGCAATTTCTTTAGTAGTCACTGTCGCATCTAGCATAGCAATGTTCGTCATCGGGCTGGTTACTTTGATGTTGCTTCTCAAAAATGACAAATAGCCCCGGAGCCTAGCAACTCAATAGGGGCGTATTTGTTGTGACATTGTTTTGCAACACTCTTGCGCCAACCTTTGGGTTGACTAATCTGTTTTCGCCTATGTCGTTGTGGCTGCAACCACCGCATCATAGGCTTTTTTAGTATCGTCTACTTGCTTTTAGTTTATTCTGTTCGTTGTCTAATGTCAATAAAACAAGAATCACTCTATCTGGCAGGCGGCTGTCACCAGCGGTCGATACCCAAGTTTTTTAAACAGCGCTTCCGAATAGAGTAAAACGTCGCTCTATCTAATTGTACATCAAAAACAGCCCCTGCTTAAGCAGGAGCTACTTTGATTTAACTGACTTTTTAACCAATACAAGACGATTTTTCCCGACCTTTTTTATAAACAAAACCCTCTT
>BAXC01000076.1 GCA_001310375.1 Bacillus sp. JCM 19041
GGCTGGATTTGCCTGTTCAGCATTGTTTTTAGCTGCATGTGGCCAAACAGCAACGGAAACGATTCACGACCACTTGGAACAAGCGGCTGAAATAGAGAATGAGGGTTTTGATACACAACAACAACCGTTAGTTGATGCGGAAGAACGGGGAACAGAACTTTACTCTCAAATCGTTGAGCTTGATATGGATCAATTCGAAGAAATTGTTGAGCTTGCTGATCAAGCGATTGAAACAGTTAATGAAAGACGTGAGCTTATTTCAACAGAGCAAGAAAGTATCGAAGAAGGATATAGTGAATTTGAAAACGCGGATGCTGCCTTTGAGGAGCTAGAAGATGATGAATTAAAAGTGCTGGCAGAAGAGATGCAAACGGCAATGGACGAAAGGTACGGAAGTTACCAAACGCTGTTTACACTATACAATGAAGCGCTTGATTTAGATGAGCAACTATATGAAATGCTGAAAGATGAAGAGCTTGATGTTGATACATTAACAGGACATATAGACACAACAAATGAAAAGTATGAAGAGTTACAAGAAGCAACAAACGAATTCAATGACCATACTACTACATATAATGATGCGAAACGGACGTTTTATGAAGCGTCTGACCTAGAAGTACGCTTTGAATAAGCGTGCTTTTTTTGTATAGTAATAAAAAAGTAAAACTGTACTAGTTCACATTCGTTATATACTATAACACAGTTGAGATTTGTGTTCTTTTAAGAGATGTAAACAATTAACACAAATAATAAGTAAGCAAAAGGATTGACGTCATGTTCGTTCTTCATGTAGACTTACTTACAAAGATGGGTTGTACTACTGATTATGATTTTTTTTTTGTAACAGTTGAACGATTGCTCATCCGCTATTACTATGGCTGGTTTAAGAAGCCGCCTATGCGGTTATGTATCCTTATGGATTGGGTATGCTAAAAGTGCGTTCGTTAATGAATGTTTATACAAGCAAGAAAACACATACCGCTTTTTTAATATGAAAGGATTGGTGGACAAATTGAGTACCAAAACAGTTGCGCAAGTCGAAGAGCAATTTGAAACCTTCCAGATTTTGAATGAGGAAGGTGAAGTCGTTAATGAATCAGCTATGCCTGATCTAAGCGACGAACAGTTACAAGAATTAATGCGTCGTATGGTTTACACACGTATCTGGGATCAACGCGCAATTTCGTTGAACCGTCAAGGACGATTAGGCTTTTACGCGCCTACAGCTGGACAGGAAGCGTCACAGCTTGGTTCTCATTTCGCACTTGATAAAGAAGATTGGATTTTACCTGGTTACCGGGATATTCCGCAAATTGTGTTCCATGGTCTTCCACTTCATCAAGCTTTCTTATGGTCAAGAGGTCACTTTGGCGGAAGCCAGTTCGAAGAAGGACTAAATATTGTTGTTCCTCAAATTATCATCGGTGCTCAAATCGTTCAAACGGCTGGTGTTGCACTAGGTTTGAAACGTAAAAAGAAAGACAATATTGCAATCACTTACACAGGTGATGGTGGTGCGTCACAAGGTGATTTCTATGAAGGAATGAACTTTGCAGGTGCGTATAATGCTCCGGCGGTATTTATCGTGCAAAACAACCGTTTTGCGATTTCTGTACCAGTTGAAAAACAATCTGCGGCAAAAACAATTGCACAAAAAGCAGTTGCTGCTGGTATTGAAGGCATTCAAGTAGACGGAATGGACGTACTTGCTGTTTATAAAGCAACTCAAGATGCACGTAAACGTGCTCTTGCGGGAGAAGGCCCTACACTTATCGAAACATTGACGTATCGTTATGGGGCTCACACAATGGCTGGGGATGATCCAACTCGCTATCGTACTTCAGATGAAGATGATGAGTGGGCGAAAAAAGATCCACTTATTCGTTTCCGTAAATTCCTTGAAGGCAAAAAGCTTTGGAGCGAAGAGAAAGAAAACGAAGTCGTTGAACAAGCAAAAGAAGAAATCAAACAAGCGATTAAAGATGCAGATAAAACACCAAAGCAGAATGTAACGGATTTGCTTGGATTTATGTTTGAAAATCCTCCTGTAAACATTCGTGAGCAGTTGGAAGAGTATACGGCAAAGGAGTCGAAGTAACCCATGGGTAATTGGACAATGGCACAAGCGATTACGGATGCCATGCGTAATGAGCTTAACAAAAATGAAGATGTCCTTGTGTTCGGAGAAGACGTTGGAAACAACGGCGGCGTATTCCGTGTAACGGAAGGTTTGCAAAAAGAATTTGGCGAAGACGCGTTTTTGATACGCCTCTTGCAGAATCAGGTATTGGTGGATTGGCAATTGGTCTAGCGTTAACTGGTCACCGTCCTGTTATGGAGATTCAATTCTTTGGTTTTGTATTTGAAGTTTTTGATTCAGTAGCTGGACAAATGTCACGCTGGCGTTTTCGTTCTGGAAACACTCAAACAATGCCAATCACAGTTCGCTCTCCATTTGGCGGTGGTGTTAAAACTCCAGAAATGCACGCAGACTCACTAGAAGCCTTATGGCACAAACACCTGGGTTGAAGGTTGTTATCCCTTCAAATCCTTATGATGCAAAAGGACTTTTAATTTCTGCTATTCGTGATAATGATCCTGTTGTATTCCTTGAGCATATGAAATTATATCGTTCTTTCCGTCAGGATGTTCCTGAAGAAGAGTATACAATTGAACTTGGTAAAGCAGATATCAAGCGAGAAGGTAAAGATATTACGATTATCGCTTACGGTGCAATGGTACAAGCATCAATGAAAGCTGCTGAAGAACTTGCAGAAGCAGGATTTGAAGCAGAAGTGATCGATTTAATGACTGTTAGCCCATTTGATGTAGAAACAGTTATTGCATCAGTCGAAAAAACGAATCGTGCAATTGTTGTACAAGAAGCACAGAAACAAGCTGGAATTGCATCACAAATTGTTGCAGAGATTACTGAGCGTGCAATTCTTTCACTAGAAGCACCAGTTTTGCGAGTAACTTCTCCTGATACGGTTTATCCGTTTGCAGCAGTTGAAGATGCGTGGCTTCCAAATCCAGCTATTATCGTAGAAAAAGCAAAAGAAGTAATCAATTTCTAAATCGACGAAAAGCGTAAGCAAAAAGAGAGTAACGAAGCTGGTTTTAAAGCCAGTATCGTTCTTTCTTTTATAGAGCACGATTTCGAGTTATAATGAAGGAGGCGCTTAAGCCGTGGCTTATAAATATAAACTGCCGGAAGTGGGCGAAGGAATCCACGAAGGCGAAATTGTAAAATGGTTTGTTAAAGCAGGAGACGAAGTAAAAGAAGATGACATTCTTCTTGAAGTTCAAAATGACAAATCCGTTGTTGAACTACCATCTCCAGTAGATGGGAAAGTTCTTGAAGTGAAAGTAGACGAGGGTACCACAAGCTATGTTGCGATGTCATCCTTGTAATTGATGATGGTTCAGGTGATGATGCGAAGAGGAAGAAAGCAAAGAAGAATCAGCGCCTAAAGAAGAAAAGAAAGAGGATTCTGCAAGCGCGGAAAAAGCAGAAGATACTTCAAGCGAAAGCACTGATTCTGATGATGATTCTCGCGTAATTGCAATGCCTTCTGTACGCAAGTATGCTCGTGAGCAGGGCGTTACGATTTCAAAAGTAAAAGGCACTGGCAAAAACGGCCGTGTTTTAAAAGAAGATGTTGATGCGTTTGCATCTGGCGGACAAGCAGAAGAATCTGCGGCTGACCAAGAAGAAGCTCAAGAAGAGACTACTTCTAAACCAACATCTGCACCTGTTGCTTCAAGTGAACAGCTAGAAGAGCGTGTTCCACTTAAAGGGATTCGTAAAGCAATCGCTAAAGCGATGGTTAAATCAAAACAAACTGCGCCTCACGTCACGCATCTTGATGAAATTGATGTTACTGCACTTGTTGCGCATCGCAAACAGTATAAGCAAACTGCAGCAGATCAAGGCACGAAATTGACATATCTTCCATATGTCGTAAAGGCGTTAACTTCAGCAATTCGCAAATACCCAGCGCTTAATGCATCGATTGATGATGATGCGGGCGAAATCGTTTACAAGAAGTATTTCAACATCGGGATTGCGGCAGATACTGAACAAGGCTTAGTTGTTCCTGTAGTAAAAGATGCAGATCGCAAATCAATTTTCCAATTGGCAGATGAGATTAATGAGCTAGCAGGAAAAGCCCGTGACGGTAAATTGACAGGTGCAGACATGTCAGGTGGTTCAGCTACTATTTCGAACCTTGGTTCTGCAAACGGACAGTGGTTTACACCAGTCATTAACCACCCAGAAGTAATGATTTTAGGTATCGGTCGCATTGAAGATAAGCCAGTTGTGAAAAACGGCGAGATTGTTGTGGGCACTATGCTTTCATTATCAATGAGCTATGACCACCGTCTAGTTGATGGTGTAACAGCACAAAGCGCGCTTAACCAAATTAAACGTTTGCTTAATGACCCACAATTACTATTGATGGAGGGGTAACAAATGGTTGTTGGAGATTTCGCACAAGAAGTAGATACGCTCGTAATTGGTTCAGGTCCAGGAGGATATGTTGCAGCAATTCGTGCGGCACAGCTTGGACAAAAGGTAACGATTGTTGAAAAAAATAGCCTTGGGGGCGTATGCTTGAACGTTGGATGTATTCCTTCAAAAGCTCTTATTCAAGCAGGTCACCGTGCTCATCTTGCTAAAACTTCTGATGACATTGGCATCATGGCTGAAAATGTTACTGTCGATTTCAACAAAGTGCAAGAGTGGAAAGGCTCTGTTGTTAACAAATTAACTGGCGGAGTAGAAGGCTTGTTAAAAGGAAATAAAGTTGAGATTATTCGTGGTGAAGCGTATTTCTCTGGGGAAGATTCCGTGAAAATCATGGACGAGAAAAACTCAAGCACGTATAAATTCAAGAACTGTATTATTGCTACGGGTTCAAGTCCAATTGAAATTCCTAGCTTTAAGTATACAGACCGTGTCATTAACTCCACTGGTGCTCTTGCTCTTAAAGAAGTACCTAAGAAGATGGTTGTTATCGGTGGCGGTTATATCGGTATTGAGCTTACAGGAGCATATGCAAACCTCGGTACAGAAATTACTGTTCTTGAAGGCTCTAAGCAAATTTTGCCTGGTTTTGAAAAACAAATGGCAAAGCTTGTTGAGAAAAAGCTGAAAAAGAATGGCGTTACGTTCCACACAGAGGCAATGGCTAAAGGTGTGGAAGAAACGGATAAAGGCGTGAAAGTTACTGCTGAAGTGAAGGGCGAAGAGCAGGTCATTGAAGCAGATTACGTTCTAGTTACTGTTGGTCGTAAACCAAACACTGAAGAACTTGGTCTTGAAGGCATCGGCATTGATATGACTGATCGTGGTTTAATCAATGTTGATAAACAGTGCCGCACAAATGTGAAAAACATTTATGCAATCGGTGATATCGTTCCAGGTCCTGCGCTTGCACATAAGGCATCTTATGAAGCAAAAGTGGCTGCTGAGGCAATTAGCGGTGAAGCATCTGAAGTAGACTACCTAGCAATTCCAGCGGTATGCTTCTCTGAACCAGAACTTGCGACTGTAGGTTATACGGATCAAGAAGCAAAAGATGCGGGTTATGACGTTAAAGCGTCTAAATTCCCATTTGCAGCAAACGGACGTGCGTTGTCGCTTAACGATGCTGATGGCTTCATGAAGCTTATCACTCGTAAAGAAGACGGCCTTGTTATCGGTGCACAAATTGCTGGTCCAAATGCATCAGATATGATTGCAGAAGTGGGTCTTGCAATTGAAGCTGGAATGACAGCTGAAGACATCGCGCTTACGATCCATGCTCATCCTTCTCTTGGAGAAATCACAATGGAAGCGGCAGAAGTTGCTTTAGGTATGCCAATCCACACAATGTAAGAATAGACAGGAAGCCTAATTTAACATTTAGGACTGTCTTTATATATGAACCAAATAAAACACCTTTAAGTGAAAAGTGGTTATTGAAACCATTTGACAGCTTAAAGGTGTTTTTTTGTGCCAATTTAAATTGATATAGAACCATTAATTATTATTATTATAGAAACGGTATTTGAAACAAAGATATTGGATTCTTGAACAACGAGTTGAACGTAAGTCATCCTATAAAATGTTTTCAAAAATACTATTTACCGCAAGCTTTAAAGGTTTTTTTAGGCATAAATAATAAGGTTGTCAGATATTCTTATAAAAAAGTTAAATAATTAAAAAAATATAGTTGGAAAAATTGACTTTTATGATATACTAATCAAAAAATTAGTAAATCATTTCTTGGGGGTGTTTACGATAGAACCTTTGCTTGAACTAATTGATGTAAAGACTTATTTTCATGTAAATAAAAACCGCCTTGTTAAAGCTGTTGACGGTGTTAGTTTTACAATATATGAAAATGAAATTGTTGCTCTTGTCGGGGAGTCGGGTAGTGGAAAAAGCATGACTTCGATGTCGGTCATGGGGCTTGTAGATTCACCGGGGAAAGTGACAGGGCAGATTCGTTTGCAAGGAGAAGAATTGATTGATCTGAAAGATAAAAAACTCGATAAAATCCGTGGCGATAAGATGGCGATGATTTTCCAAGAGCCAATGACTTCATTAAACCCTGTTTTTACAATAGGAAATCAAATTATAGAAACAATTAGAAAACATAAAAATGTATCAAAGCAAGAAGCGCGAAAAAGGGCAATTGATTTATTAAAGCTAGTTGGATTTAGTAGAGCGGAAGAGAGTTTAAAAGAGTTTCCTCATCAACTTTCAGGTGGTATGAGGCAGCGAGTGATGATCGCAATAGCGATGTCTTGTAATCCAAAATTATTAATTGCTGATGAACCAACAACGGCGCTAGATGTAACGATACAACAACAAATCCTTGATTTAATGTTAAAAGTAAAATCGGAATTTAAATCGTCTATCTTACTTATTACCCATGATTTAGGAGTAGTTGCGGAAACGGCTGATCGTGTAATGGTCATGTATGGCGGACAAATTGTTGAAGAAGCATCTGCTTATGATTTATTTACGAACCCATTGCATCCGTACACAAAAGGGTTGTTAAAGAGCATGCCGAAGCTGGAGGACAATAAAGATCGGTTAGAAGCAATTGGAGGTATGGTTCCCGCAGCTCATAATTTTCCTGTAGGATGCCGCTTTGCAAGTCGTTGTGAGTATGCAACTGCAGTATGCACGGACGCCATGCCAGATTTGGTCCAAGCCAGTGATAAACGTAATGTCCGGTGCTTCTTGTATGAAGAAGGAAGCACGACACCTGACAGAAGTCGTATTAGCGAGAGGGTAATCGGATAATGAGCGAAATTTTAATTGAAGCAAGAGACTTAAAAATGTATTTCCCTATAAAACAGGGCGTAATTAAACGAACTGTTGGCCATATTAAAGCAGTAGATGGTATTTCATTAAAAGTATATGAAGGAGAATCCCTTGGAATTGTAGGTGAATCCGGTTCTGGAAAATCTACGCTTGGAAGAATGTTAATGAGCTTGCAAGATCCAACAGAGGGAGATGTGTTATTTGAAGGATCAACGATTTCAAAACTATCAAATAGAAAAGTAAGACCATATCGTCGTGATATGCAAATGGTTTTTCAAGACCCTTATGCTTCTCTTAATCCACGCATGAGTATTGGCGAATTATTGGAAGAGCTTATTAGTACATAAAACGGTAAAAACAAAAAAAAGAACGGAAATTACGAGCAGAGGAATTACTTGAAAAAGTAGGATTGCCAAAGCAATCTTATGATAAGTATCCTCATGAATTTTCGGGTGGTCAAAGACAACGTATCGGGATTGCTCGAGCGCTTAGCACAAATCCGCGTTTAATCATTGGGGATGAACCGGTATCAGCACTAGATGTATCAATTCAATCACAAGTATTAAACTTAATGAAAGATTTACAAGAGGAATTTAAATTAACATACGTATTTATTGCCCATGATTTAAGTGTAGTTAAACATATAAGCGATCGTGTAGCAGTTATGTATTTAGGTAGAATTGTCGAAATTGCAAAAAAAGAAGATTTATATGGAACGCCCTTGCACCCGTATACGGATGCACTTATATCTGCAGTACCATCAACCGATGTGACAATTCAAAAAGAAAAAATTACATTAGAAGGTGAATTGCCAAGTCCGGCAAATCCACCTAAAGGCTGTGCCTTTCATACCCGCTGCCTCATGTTCATGAACGTTGTAAAGTAGAACGGCCGGAGCTGTTTGAGTATAAAAAAGACCATGTAGTAGCTTGTCATTTGTATACCGAGCAAATAGCAAAAGCGAAATGATGAAAAGGTATATAAAGGGGGTGATATGAATCTTTCTTTAAACATCGTTTTTAAAGCCAATGCGATTAATTAATTAATTAATTTAAGGGGGATTTTAAATGAAAAAAAAGAATTTTTTCGCTTTTTTGGCAACAGCGGCTTTTACGACAACTCTGGTTGCTTGTGGAGGTAACGACACAGGTAGTGAAACAGGTGGTGAAACAGATCCAAATGATAGTGGGAATGGTGGAGAAGAAGTCGAAGGGGGTAATGCAAATTTGGCGATGTTCTCGCCACCAGAAAACTTATTTAACCCTATTCTTTATACATCTTTATATGACGCGCATATTTTGGAAATTACACACGAAGGACTTGTTCAACAAAATGAAGATTTTAGTTTCGCTCCAGAGTTAGCAGAGGATTGGTCTTTTAATGATGATAATACAGAATTAACGTATACATTACGTCAAGATGTGAAGTGGCACGATGGCGAAGATTTTACAGCTGATGATGTTGTGTTTACATTTACTAGTATTGCTGATCCAGAGTACGGTGCAGCAGGGGGAGTGCGGCAAGAGTATGTAAATACATTAGTTGGATATGAAGAATATTCAAGTGGTGAAACCGATGTGTTTGAAGGAATTGAAAAAGTAGACGATTATACGGTCACGTTTAAATTTAATGAACCAAATGTGCAAGCCTTAGCGAACACATCGATTGACCTAATGCCCGAACATAAATTTGCGGATGTGCCTGTATCTGAAATGGCATCTCACTCCTCTTCGATTGATGTAGGAGAAATCATTGGAACAGGACCTTTCCAACTTACTGAAGTGTTGGAAAATGAGCAATACGTTCTGACGACTAATGAAGATTATTACTTAGGTGCTCCTAAGCTTGATTCAATAACGTGGAAAGTAGTTTCAGCTTCAGTAGCTGCCGGAATGCTTGAACAGGGGGAGCTCGATTATATTCCTAGAGATTTCCCTGCTGCGGACGTGGCAACAATTGAGGGCAGTGATTCGTTAACGATTTTTGAACAACCACAGCTTGGCTACCAATATCTTGGATTAAAGATTAATCATGGTCCAAATGATAGCTTAACAGATCCAGATACTTGGGAGTTAAATGAGAAATTACAGAATGTTGAATTCCGTCAAGCGATTGTTCATGCGATTGATCGCCAGTCCTTTGTTGATGGTTTCTTACGGGGGCATGGCGAATTATTGGATGCACCATTCCCAGAGGCATCATGCTTATAATCCCGATGCGGTCGAAGGATTAGCATACGATCCAGAATTGGCAAAGCAAAAACTTGCAGATGCCGGCTATGAGGATGTAAACGATGATGGCTTTGTTGAGGATCCAGATGGAAATGAACTTGTTATAAATCTTGACTACCCTGTTGGAAACCCGGTTCGAGAGCAAGTGGCACCGGTTATAAAAGAACAACTTGAAGCTGTCGGTATCCAAGTTAATTTAAATACGCCACGTGAAGCGCCGGCTCATTTTGAACTAATTGAAGAGAATGATACGGACGTTGACTTGTTCTTAGCCGGTTGGTCATTAAGCTCAGGAGATCCTGACCCAGCTCCAATTAATGGTGGCACATCCGCTTATAACTATTCTCGATTCTTGGATGAAGAACAAGAAGTGTTATTACGAGAAGCGGTTGATCCAGAGCTAGCGTTTGACGATCAAGAATATAGAAGAGATAAGTATGGTGAATGGGCGCAACTATTTATTGATAATGTTTACTCCGTGCCTCTTTATGCTGAAAGCGAAATCCATGTGTATAACAATCAACTTCAAGGATTAAATATTAAGCCGTTTACGTTTAAAGATGATACACACGAATGGTTCCTAACGGAATAGAGCTTTTGTGCAGAGTGAAGCAGCTTTTAAAAGCTGCTTCAACTCTTTCTTTCAATTTGGTTTAAGAGGTGATTTACGTGCTCAAATTTCTAATAAGGCGCATTTTACAGTTTATACCTATGGTGTTTATTTTAACAGTTATTGTTTTATATTTGCTTATCTCGCACCTGGAGATGCACTGAGTGGGGAAGCGATCGATCCGAATACACCCCGTGAAGTAATTGAAGAGCGTCGGGAAGCGTTAGGACTAAATGACCCTTTACATATTCAATACTGGAATTGGTTATCTAGGGCAGTTACAGGTGATTTGGGCATGTCTACTCATTTCACAGGAAGGTCTGTTAGTGAACTTATTGCTCAACGACTTGGAAATACGTTTTATTTAGGGGCATTTGCTCTTTTTGTCACTTTGATTGTGTCCATACCAATCGGCATTTATTCAGCTAGGAAGAAATATTCTCCTTTGGATTATGCGGCTACTTCATTCGCCTTTCTTGGTTTAGCGACACCTAACTTTTTTGCTGGTTTATTGGGCATTTACCTTTTCTCATTTGGTCTAGGTTGCTCCCGACACAGGGTTCGATTGGGTCGCCTAACTTAACTGGTTTGGACGCTTTTATAAGTCGAATCCACCATCTTGTTTTACCTGGTTTAACGTTGGGGTTATCAAGTACAGCGATTTTTATGAGGTATATGCGTTCAGAAATGCTTGATATTAAAGGTAGTGATTTTATCCGCACAGCACGTGCTAAAGGCGTGGGTTCAAAGTCGGTTTTGTACAAGCATACATTACGTAATGCGTTGATCCCAATTGTGACGTTGCTAGGGATGGAGATTGGCATGTTGTTAAGCGGTGCTTTTATTGTTGAAACCGTCTTTAACTACCCTGGCATTGGCACATTATTTTTATCCGGAATGGCAAATCGTGATTACCCAGTTATTATGGCGGTTAACTTGTTAATTGGTTTGTCCGTATTAATTGGGAATTTATTAGCGGATATCTTCTATGCGGTTATTGATCCGCGTATTCGACTTGATTGAGGTGAATAAGAATGGAACCGAGGTTAAACGAAACACCAGATATTACTCCTTTAAAGCCCGAGTTGAATGAAGAAAAAAGTTATAGTCCTACGAGACTTGCTTTCCGTCGATTCAGCAAGAATAAATTGGCTTTGGTCGGGATTGTCTTTTTATCCTTTATGATTCTTGTGGCGCTTTTTGCAGATGTAATTGCGACCCATGATCCGACTGCTTCACAGCTTTCAAAAATTGAAGCGAGAGCAGATGGTGAAAATTGGCTCGGGACGGATGGGTCTGGCCGGGATAATTTTTCTCGTCTCGTTTACGGAGCGCGAATTTCACTGACTGTTGGTTTTTTCGCGATGCTGTTCACCGTTTTAATCGGAGGAACATTAGGTTCGATAGCTGGCTACTATGGAGGGAAAGTTGATTCCCTCATTATGCGCGTTACAGATATTGTATTAATTTTTCCATTTATATTGTTGTTTATGACGATAGTTGCGATTCTTGAACGAACAACGATCCCGATATTTATTATGGTCATTGCAATTACCTCTTGGCCGCAAGTCTGCCGGATTTTACGAGGGACATTTCTATCGATTCGCGAGAAAGAATATGTTTTAAGTGCACGCAGCATTGGTTGTTCTGATGCGCGAATTATTCGCAAACATTTTCTCCCAAATGCCATCGGTCCGATCATTGTAAACGCAACAATTATTATGGCGACGATGATTGTAGCAGAGTCAGCTTTAAGCTTTATCGGATTTGGTGTTCCACAGCCGACCCTACTTGGGGGAATATGCTTACAGAAGCACAAAGTGTGAGATTGCTTAGGAATAACCCAGAAGCATGGCTTCCTCCTGGATTGTGTATATTGTTCACCGTACTCGCAATCAATTTTATAGGAGACGGTTTGCGTGACGCATTTGATTCAAAAGCATAATAAAAAGCAAAATCAACTGATTTTGCTTTTTTTAATGAAAAAGACTATTTAATTGGGTTGAAATATCTTGTTGTGATTGTTTTCCAGAAACCCTAATCCTTTCATCGTCTCCAACGTACACAAGCATCGTTGGAAATTCATCAACATTATAATAATTCACTGCCCAATCTAAACAAATGGAAAACTCCTATTTGGTTTATTTCATTAAAGAACAGCAGGCTTAATTAATTTAGCCTGCTGTTTTGCTTATTTCTTAGTTTTATCGTTCTCATCTTCGTTATTCCGAAGTTTGTTTCTCTCTTTTTTTAATAGTTGTTGCTCACGTCTAACTCGTTCTCTGTCATTACGTAAAGCAAGACGTTCTTGACGAATCCGTTCTCGATTGACCGTTAAGGCTGCTTTCTCACTCTGTAATTCCTTAAATAAGGAAATAATCATTAAAATAATAATGATAGCAAATGGGAAAGCGCCAATGATGGAAGCTGTCTGTAAAGCATCAAGTCCTTGTTCACTTGTTACGAGCAGAACCCCTGCAGTTGCCGCAATGATTATTCCCCAAACTAACTTAACGGAATTTGGTGGATTAAGCATACCACCCGTTGTTTGCATTCCTAAAACGACAGTTGCAGAGTCAGCTGAAGTAATAAAGAAAGATGCAATTAATACAATGGTTACGAGTGAAACAAAAAAAGTTAATGGGAATTGTTCAAGTAAAGCGAACAAAGCCATTTCAGTACCACCAGCTTCCATTTGAGCATAGAGACCGCCGATTTCGCTTTCAAAAAAGATGCTTGAACCTCCAAAAACACTGAACCAGAACGCCCCAAATAAGGACGGTAATGCAATAACTCCAATGACAAATTCTCGAATCGTACGCCCTCTCGAAACGCGAGCGATAAAAGCTCCAACAAATGGAGACCAAGAAATCCACCACGCCCAATAAAATAAAGTCCAATCTTGTACCCAAGATGATTCTGGATTGTAAACATCCATACTAAAGCTCATTCCAAAAAAGTTCTGTGCATAGCTTCCAATCCCTTGCGTGAATACTCCCATGATGTAACTTGTTGGGCCTAGTAACAAAACAAAAGCCATTAAAATAACCGCAAGTCGTACATTTAAATTGCTTAAAATTCGAATCCCTTTATCAATTCCAGTTATAGCTGAAATCGAGAATAAAATTGTTACAATAAGGATGACTATGATTTGAAACAAATTGTCATTCAACACACTAAGGGGAGGGAATAGATGGAGTAAGCCAGCGGTGATTTGTGCTGCTCCAAAGCCAAGCGATGTTGCTGTACCAAATATTGTTGCAAAAACAACAAAAACATCAATTATTTTTCCAACTGGACCAGTGACCCGATTTCCGATCAAAGGTCGGAAAGTAGAACTGAATAAAGCCGGTTCATCCTTTCTGTATTGGAAATAAGCTAAGGTTAATGCAACAACCGAATAAATGGCCCATGGATGAATCCCCCAATGGAAAATCGAATAGCGCATCGCTTCTGCTGCGGCTTGTTGAGTTGCTGGAGCGGCATTTGGAGGTGTAAAGTAATGAGATAGTGGTTCTGCTGCTCCCCAAAAGACTAGCCCAATTCCCATTCCAGCCGTAAATAAGAAAGCAAACCAGGTTACGTAGCTATATTTTGGTTGTTCTTCTGGTTTTCCTAAACGAATGCTTCCATAAGGACTCACTATTAGGTAGAGACCAACACCTACATAGAATGTGGCTGATAATAAGTAAAACCATCCTAGTTCTGTAGATATGAATCCTTGAATTTGTTCTGTTATCGCTAACATATTTTCTGGGAATACAACACCCCAAAAAATAAAAGCCGCAGCAACAGCTACAGAGATATAAAATACTGAAGTTGTCTTTTTCATTTAGCTTTCTCAACCTTTCCATTTAGTTTCAGAAGCTCTACAAGTTTTATAAGATGAACCAGAAGTTGTAAAAGGAATTTCACATATTAAATGCGGTCTTAAATAACTATAAAAGTGTCCCAATTAGTTTGTTTCACTTTCATGAAACTATACGTCAATCACTTTGCTCAAGAAAATATGTAAATTAAATGAGTAGCATTGTCGAAAATAGGAAAAAAATGTTACATTGAAAGAGATATAGGAAGGGGCGTACATATGAAAAAATGGTTGATAGTATCTGCTGCTAGTTTATTTGCTTTGACAGCTTGTGGTGGGCAAGGCAACGATGCAGATAGTGGGACAAGTGAGCAAAATGAAAATGCTGAAACAGAGAATACAGAGGAAACAACGGAAAATGAAAACAGTGAAGAAGAAAATACTGACATGAATGAAGAGGAGATAGAAGAAGCTCCTGCGGAGATTGTTTATGAGATTAACCCGGATTTTTGGACTGTAGAACCTATTAAAGGTACAGATGCCGACCCAGAAGTTGTTCTTTTAACAATTGATGATGCTCCTGATAAATATGGAGTGGAAATGGCAAAAACGTTAAAAGAGCTAGAAGCGCCAGCAATCTTTTTTGTAAATGCTCATTTTATTAACACTGAAGAAAAGGCTGAGGAATTAAGAGAAATTCATGATATGGGTTTTGAAATTGGAAATCACACAAAAACTCATCCTAATCTGAGCGAAATTTCAGAGGAGCAACAGAGAGAGGAAATCGTTGAATTAAATGATATGATTGAAGAGATTATCGGCGAACGACCTAGATTTTTTAGAGCACCACATGGCGTTAACACTGATTACTCACGCAGTGTAGTAAAAGATGAAGGCATGACAAACATGAACTGGACGTATGGCTATGATTGGGAAGCCGAATATAAGGAAAAGGATGCAATCGCTGACATCATGGTTAATACGGAGCTTCTCGGAAATGGTGGCAATCTTCTTATGCATGACCGAGAATGGACAGCCGCTGGTCTTGAAGACATTGTTAATGGTTTACGAGAAAAAGGTTATGATTTTGTTGATCCTGATCAATTAAAATAATGAACAACAAGCAAGCGTGAAGTCGCTTGCTTGTTTTTTTATAAATAGGCAAAAATTAAATGTGACATGCTATAAAGGGTTGACGAATATAATGAGCCATACTATTATAATATATAAAGATACGTAAGCGATTTCATAATAAGAGGAGGATGACGTATGGGAACAATTATTTGTCAAGTTTGTAGTCAAACGCTTGGGCATTTTGAGGGAGAGAAGGTCAGCCGCCTCTATACTACGGTATCAAACTGCACGCATTGCGAATCAAAGAAAGTGAATCAAACTGCAAAAGAAAGATAGTCGTTCTTTTTGTAAATATAATTTTAAAAGCAACCTACAAAACGGGGATGGCTTCAGAACTTAGACAAAATGCCTCGGAGATATAATCTCCGAGGCATTTTGTCATTTAAAAGTGGGTGGATCAATAGGAGCATGCTTCATCCTTTAACGCCAATTTGTTCACTTTTCTAACTTCATGGCTGAAAGAGAAGTGTGTGCCGAAGACGAGGACAACGAATGAAAAACAACATCATACATTTCACTCTTCAGTAATAAAGCTTGTCGATAGTCTCGTTTTATGAGACTTTGTCGACAAGCTGAAGGCATCCTAAAAAAATGTTGCTTATTTTATCGCATGTTGTTCTTTAATTACTTTTAAAGTTGCGAGGGTCGCATCTTCTGGTCCTTGCACTGGAAGCCCTGCATCTATATTTTCTCGCACATAGGCTAAGTTCTCTGTAGTAATCAATTCACCAGGTCCTAGAATAGGAATTCCAGGAGGGTAAACCATAATAAACTCTGCTATAATACGCCCAGCTGATTCTTCAAATGGCACAACTTCTGTTTGTGAATAAAAAGCTTCACGTGGCGAAAGAGCAAGAGTAGGGATATCCGGTACGTGTACAAAATGTGTGTTTGCTAAATCGAATTTTCTTCGGAATGTAGATGAAAGTTCAGATAGAGCTTGCAACAGAACAGTTAATTTTTCTTGCGTATCCCCTAGTGTGACAATACACAAAATATTATACAAGTCGGATAGTTCCACTTCAATTCGGTATTTTTCTCTTAGCCACACTTCTGCTTCATATCCAGAAATCGCTAAGCCTTTTAATGAGATAAACAATTTTGTAGGATCGTGAGCAAAGGTCGCAGATGATTGAAGCATCTCTGCACCAATACAAGTGAGTCCAGCGATTTCATTTATTGCCCTTCTGGCCCACTGAGCTAATTCAATTGTTTCATCTAAGCGCTCACGACCTTGCGTGGCTAAATGTTTTCTCGCCGCATCAAGAGAAGCAAGTAAAATATAGGAAGTGGAAGTTGTTGTTAACATGCTCATAATCGAAGTAGTATGTTCAACTGAGACAAGCCAGATTTTATATTTAAAACCGAACTTTGGGTTAACGATCCCCCTAATTTATGCACACTAGTTGCTGCCATGTCTGCTCCTGCTTGCATTGCACTAAGTGGCAAACGATTATTAAAATGAATATGGACACCATGCGCTTCATCAACAAGAACGGGTATTCCCGCTTCATGGGCGAGAGAAACGATCGCTTTCAAATCGCATGTAAAACCATAGTATGTTGGATTAATGACTAAAACGGCTTTGGCATCAGGATGAGCTTTTATTGCTCGCTCAACAGACTCCGTCGCCACTCCATGAGCTATACCGTATTCATGGTCAAGTTCAGGGTGAATGAAAATTGGCAGGGCACCAGAGAAAATGATTGCTGACATAATTGATTTATGAACATTACGCGGTACAATAATTTTGTCGCCAGGCCCACACACACTCATGACCATCGTCATTATTGCTCCGCTTGTACCTTGGACAGAAAAAAAAGGTATAATCAGCACCAAATGCTTTAGCAGCAAGCTTCTGCGATTCATGAATCATTCCGTGAGGGTGATGAAGGTCATCGAGTGGTGCAATATTAATTAAGTCAATGGATAAAGCATCTTCGCCAATAAAAGAACGGAAATCATTATCCATTCCTGCTCCACGTTTATGACCTGGGATATGAAAAGGGATTGGCTTGTTGCTAGCGTATTTTTTAAGTCCAGTAAATAGTGGTGTTTGATCTTGTTCGTGTCCCAAAGAGGCCACCTCGCTTCTAGAAAAAATGCGTTTGATTTACGCAAACAAGATGAGTATAGCAAAACGAAAGGCATTTGCCTATAGAAGAAACGAAAGGATTGATCATATGAATATACCAATAAATTATGAATGGTCACAAAAAGAAATTGTTATCGTAGCAGAATTTTTTGACTTAATTGCAGAAGTTCAGGAGCGAGGAGTACAAGCTGGTGAACTTAGCCACGCGTACAAAGCATTTAAAAGTGTTGTCCCGTCTAAAGCGGAAGAAAAACAACTTTTTAAAGAAGTGGATGATCAGCTGAATATTTCATGTTACAAGATTGTGAAACAAGCTCAATCTGCACCAAATAATGAGCTGATCAAAAAATAAAAAGGCGCCTAAAGGCGCCTTTTTATTTCAGCTTGTCGACAAAGTTCGAAAAAAAGAAACCATCGACAAGCTTATTATTGATGAGTTAATAGACAATGCTTTCCTCGCTCCTGGCATACACTTCGTTTTCCGCGGCTCATCTTCGTCTTTTCTCCGCTGTACGCCGTCCGCTAGTTGCTGATCATTTTAATATAAGAACTCAAATGGAGCCTTTTTATTGTAGTGCCTGTTGAGAAAGGTGATACAAAGGAAGTAAAGTGTGTACAGTCTTCTTGATTTCTTCCATTAACGCAGGTCCATTTTGTACAGTAGCGCTGTTGCTAGAGAATTGCTGCCCTACTAACCATTCCGCTTTTTTGACATCACGAAACCGTTCGAGAGATGCATTTAGATCTAAGTCGCTCATCTTAAAAGCTTGTTTTTTAGTATGATCTAGTGAAACAACATAGTTGTTTGGGATTGTTTCCATTACTTGTTGTTTTTCTTCTAGAAATAAACGGGCTATGTCTTCTTTTCCGGGTAACTCATATATAAAAGCAAGCCATACGAATAGATGATCATCAAACAATCCAACTTGGAAGTGAGGATGTTTTTTATAGCCGCGTTTATTTCCTGCAACTGCAAGCCACGTATCCTTTGGTGGATTTGTTGTTCTTCTAGCATGTTGGGCAATATGTAAAAACATTTCGGTGCCAAGCATGCTTGCTAATTCTTCTTTAAGTTCTTCACCAATAAGCTGAAATTTGGGTTGGATATTTGAACGAATGGCTTCCATTCTCGGTTCAAGACCGTCAATAGTAAATGTGGCAAAATCTGATTGGGTAAACCCTTTTATGTCCATTAAAAAGCTCCTTTCCAAACAAGCATAGCTTCTTGTTTGAAAAAGATCAAATTATCAGGATTAGTCTAGATTTTTTCTGGACATATGGTATAATTATGTTATAATATCAGAAAATTAAAATATAAAGCTCGAATAGAGCACGGGTAAAGGAGAGTCGCAGATGAAACAAGTACTTACTTCTCATCAATCTTATGAGTCTGAAAATCGATTATCCGTCTTGCGTCTTGAAATTGATTATGAATTAATGGCTTTACACGATGCACTTCTGGCAGAAGATATACTAGCGATTAAAAAAAGCAAGAAATTATTAAATCAATATCGACAAGAATGGTTAGGTTTGGTAAACCAGTTCAATATATAAAGCACGGATTCTCGTGCTTTTTATTTTTGAAACAAAGGCGATCCGTTTGTTTTCTAAAACGAATATGAGATACTATTGTTGTTAGAATGTCATAAGGAGGCTCATATGGAACCAACTTCGATTGAATTAGAGAGGCAAGCAAGACTATGGATTATAGAGGCAGGTGAACGTATAAAAAGGGCCATTCAACAACCACTTGAAATTAATGCAAAATCTGGTCCAGATGATTTAGTAACGGATGTTGATAAATCAACTGAAGCGTTTCTTCATGAGAAGATTACAACGACTTACCCTAATCATCATTTTTTAGGTGAAGAAGGAGTAGCGGATAAACTCTCATCGTTACAAGGTATTGTATGGATTGTGGACCCAATTGACGGAACAATGAATTTTGTTCATCAAAAACAAAACTTTGCTATTTCAATAGGTATTATTAAAGATGGCGTAGGAACGGTTGGTCTTGTTTACGATGTCATAAAAGGTGAATTGTTTCATGCCATTAAGGGTAAAGGGCTTTATGTTAATGACCTAAAAATAGATCTCCCGGAAGAGCGTCCATTGCATGAAGCAATTATAGGACTAAATGCAAACTGGCTTGTGGAAAAGCGCTCTATCCAGCCGACTTTAATCAATTTAGTGCAAACTTGTAGAGGTACTCGTTCATACGGCTCGGCAGCTTTAGAAATGGCTTATGTAGCGGTTGACCGAATGGATGCTTATATTAGTTTGAATTTATCGCCGTGGGATTACGCTGGTGGTACTATTCTTTTAAATGAAGCTAATTGTCTTTCAACCCGGTTTAATGGAGAAGGATTATCAATGCTAAACAAAGGAAGTATGGTTGCAGCAAAACGGAAACTGCACGCAGTATTAGTGAAAGATACTTAAGTAATGAGGTGATTTCATGAAAGTAGGATTTGTTGGTCTTGGAACGATGGGAATGCCGATGATGAAGCACTTAATTGAGGATGGATATGATACGTACGTTCTCAGTCGTAGTCGTGGACCCATTGAAGAAGCCGTATCTTTTGGCGCGATTGAAGCGAATTCTCCGAAAGAATTAATGAGAGCGGTAGATGTGGTGATGACAAGTTTGCCACTGCCTGAAACGATTTTGACTGTTTATGGCGGCGAAGATGGTTTAATTGCCGGAGCATCACCGGGGAAAATAATCATTGACCATTCGACTGTAGATCCTGGAACGAATGAATGGGTTAAACAACAGTTACAAACAAAAGGAGTAGACTTTTTGGATGCACCTGTAAGTGGTGGTCCAATGGGTGCAGAGTCAGGAACGTTGACAATTATGTGTGGTGGCGATCAAGATACTTTCGAACGAGCATATCCGATTTTACAATCTTATGGAGGCTATATTGTCCGCGTTGGTGATATTGGAAGTGGTACGACAGTGAAATTGCTGAACAATATGTTAATTGGTGTGCATCAGTCTGCTTTAGCAGAGTGCTATGTAATGGCGGAAAAAGCGGGAGTGGATCCTGCGATTGCTTATGAGGTCATTAAACGTAGCGCTGGGTTTTCAAAAAGTATGGACTGGGCTGTTGATGCGATTTTGGATCGGGAATTCGATGCCCGCTTTTCAATAGACCTACTACATAAAGATATAGGTTTGGCACTATCGCTTGCAGAAGAGCTTGAAATGCCGTTAGATATTGTGAAGCTTGGTGCACAAAAAGTAGCAGAAGCTAAAAAGATGTATGGAAAACAAGATGTTAGTGCCATTATCCGTCCACTTGAAGAAGCGACTAATACGTATGTAAAACGTAAAAAGGAGAGCCGCTAGTGGCTCTCCTTTGTTTCATTATCTGATACTATGATTGAATTATTAGCGTTTTTTTTTTCGTAGGCTAAAGCCCAGCCCATTGAAAGAAAGATACCAAGTATGGATACAATGGCGATCGGTAAGCTCCGCTCTGCAACAGCAACGCCAATGCCCATTATGCATATGACAGTAATAATTGAAAGTGTTAAAAACAGCACATTTTCTTTTTTCAAAACTGACTGACCTCCTCTGTTCACTAATGAATAGTGTACCTCGTTACGATAAAAAGGGGAAGGCTTGACTGTGACAAAAAGAAAAACATTTATAAAAAATAGATGTAGTGAAAATTCATGTCGAAATAAAATAGGAACTAAAAAGAGTTTGTGATATACTTAGACAGTTGAACGTCTGTAATTGGACTAACTAGAAGGAGAGAAAAAAATGACTCTACGCGAAGATATACGCAATATTGCTATTATTGCTCACGTTGACCACGGAAAAACGACACTAGTCGATGAACTTTTAAAGCAATCAGGAACATTCCAGCAACATGAGACGGTACAAGAAAGAGCAATGGACTCGAATGCACTGGAAAAAGAGCGAGGAATTACAATCCTTGCTAAAAATACTGCTATTAATTATAACGATATACGTATTAATATTATGGATACACCTGGACACGCTGACTTTGGTGGCGAAGTTGAACGG
>BAXC01000077.1 GCA_001310375.1 Bacillus sp. JCM 19041
CAGCGCGAAGCTCAGGATTTCAGCGCAGAGCTCAGGATTCAGACCCGGAGCTCAGGATTCAGCATGCGGAGCTCAGGATTCAACGCGGAGCTCAGGATTTCAACTACGAACCTCTGGATTCTGCTCGTTCTAAGCTACTATTTTTATTCCATTTCAAAGGATAAATTCATCGGCTCCTCATGTAGTTCAAAATCAATTTCAAGATTTGTGGTTGGTGTCCGGTCATCGACTTCTTGAAAGCTTAGACTATCGAGCCAGACACTCCCCGTACCGGAAAGCAGGACGCCAAAAGCAATCGCCGACGCCTCACTTGGAATATCGAGAACAATGCTATACACATTCCAACCCGTGTCTCCTGTAATCGTCCGATTCGACATGTTATCAAACTGAAGCACATCGCCGTCTTTGCTATCGACCCGCATCCAAAGGCCCGCAGAAATATGCACTTTCTCCGTTCGAATAAAACCAGACAACTTTATTCGTTTTCCCGTGTAATTAGCCGCTTTACATTGCTGCATTAGCGTGCCAAACTGAACCGTACCTTCTAATGATTGCAACTTCAAATGAGCTGTTTCATTTACTGATTTTGATCTTAAATACGCAGATTGCTTTCCTTGATGAACTTCTTGTTGATCTAAACCAACCTCATATTGGTCTGGTTCACTACCAGCAAGAAACCATTTTTTTATTGTAGATGCATTCTCCATTTGACTTCCTCCTCCTTGAATCATGTTCATTAAATTTCGGTATCGTCCCGGCGGCAAGCCGTACTGTTTTTTAAACGCCCGCGTAAACGCCTCTTGGCTCTCAAATCCACTAACATAGGCGATGTCCATCACACGTTCCTCTGTATAAAGCAATAAGGAGGAGGCGCGAGCAACCTTCTTCCTTTCATATATGCCGTGGCCGTCATTTGGAACTCCTGTTGGAACTTACGATGGAAATGAAACAGAGAATACCCCATCTCCTTCGCAAGAACAGCTACATTCACATCTTGATCCAAATGTTCTTCAATAAAGGCAATACATGATTGCATAAATGGCTTTTCCATCCCATCCCCCTCAACTACTTGTATCGTACAGCATTCCACCTTTCTTGTTTTGATTCTTTTTGCTCCTTCTCCATAAAATCTACATCGTTTTATGGGATCCTATCATTGAAAAGAGTTTTTCAGTGACCACTGAATAAAATGGAACCTTTTCCCACATTCTAAAACAAATTGATCACAAAGGAGTAACTACAAAATGAAACGATCAAAACAAATGATTCTCACATCAGTTTCTGGGGTATTACTATTAAGCGCTTGCGGGACCGATAGCGAACCGAATGAACAACCAGAACAAGGAGAAGAAAAAAATCAAGGAGAGCATATGGGGCATAGCGACATGGATCATTCTAGTTCTGGGGAATTGCCAGAAGGACTTCAAGAAGCAAACACCCCAACGTATGCCCCGGGTACAGAAGCAATGATTGCTGAAGGGCATATGGAAGGAATGGAAGGTGCTACCGCAACAATTGTTGGCGCGTTTGATACGACCGCTTATATCGTTTCTTATACGACCGAAGACGGTCAGCGTGTAGAGGACCATAAATGGGTTGTCCACGAAGAAATTGAATATGCTGGTGACGAACCATTTGAAGCTGGATCAGAGGTTATCTTAAACGCAGATCACATGGCTGGGATGGAAGGTGCAACTGCTGAAATTGAAGGCGTTGAAGACACAACCGTTTACATGATTGACTACACATCAACAACAGGAGAAGATGTAGAAAACCATAAATGGGTGACAGAGGAAGAGCTTACTTCCATCGACGAATAAGAGAGATCCCCTCACCTTGTTAAAGGCTCATAATTGGTGCTGATGACTATATCATTAAACCATTTGCTTTTGACGAATTACTCGCACGAATCCAAGCAGTTTTACGGCGAAGAATGACTACGCTCTTTTCTTTTTACTATCTATTATTTTATTTCCCTTTGCTAAAATGTTGTCGACCTTATCTCAAATGACGTCAACTTCACTAAAAAAACCTGCCCAAGGCAGGTTTTCTCCATTAATTCATTTGCGCCAATACGCCTTTTACTAGTTTCGTAAATGCCTCATTTGCTTTTCCAGCAACAACGATCACATCATCATGGCTTAGAGGCTCGTCCAAAATGCCGCACGCCATATTTGTCAGGCATGAGATGCCAAGTACTTCCATGCCAGCATGAGTCGCAACGGTTGCTTCCGGGACAGTTGACATGCCGACTGCATCTCCTCCAAGCGTGCGAATCATACGGATTTCCGCAGGTGTTTCGTATGCGGGACCGCTCCACCAGCTATAGACACCTTCTTGTACTTTTGTCCCTTGTTCGCCAGCGACCGTTTTGGCAACTTCGCGTAAACGTGAACTGTACACTTCAGATAAATCAGGGAAACGCGGTCCAAGCTCACTCACGTTTTCACCGATGAGCGGATTGGCGCCAACTAAATTAATATGGTCGTTAATTAACATGAGTTCACCAGGAGCAAACGCTTTATTAACAGCACCGCATGCATTTGTGATGATTAATGTCTCGACACCAAGTGCTTTCATCACACGAACTGGGAAAGTCACTTGCTTAAGTGTGTACCCTTCATAATAGTGGTAGCGTCCTTTCATAGCGGCAATGCGCTTACCATTTAATGTACCGATAACAAGTTTATTCGCATGGCCAATTGCGGCCGATTTTGAGAAGTGCGGAATCTCCTCATACGGTATTTCCACTGCCTCTTCGATGTCATCGGCCAAATTACCAAGACCCGAACCTAGGATGATACCAACCTCTGGTATGTCGCTTGTTTTTGTGCGGATGTAGTCCGTTGCTTCTTTGATTTGTTCTACTAATGTCATGTATGCTCCTCCTCTAATTCATTTCTCTAATAAACGATTTACTTGCGCCGCCACAATTCGAAGCGGGTCGCTCGATTCTTTGGCGAAACTAATGGCTGCCGCTCCTTGCATCATGGCATGGATAACGGACGCAAGTTCAGCAGCGTGCCTTCTACTAAAGCCACTTGCTTCAATTTTTTTGGCAATGACGCTTTCCCAGTCTTCAAATGCCTCTTTACAAGCTGTTCGAATTGCCACGCTTGCTGCTGCATTTTCAAGCGTAAGCGCAATGACTGGAACACCGCGAAAATAGGTACCCTCATCAAATTGGTTCGCGCTATCGTCAATTAATCGCGCAATTGCCTCATTCGCGGTTTTTGCTTTTTCCAATTGATGGCTTAAATACGCACGCACTTGCTCTTTGGTCCATTCAATCGCAGCCACAGCCAACTCTTCTTTTCCACCTGGAAAGTGATGATAAATCGAACCTTTTGGGCTGCCGCTTACTTGAATAATTTCATTTAAACCTGTGCCGTGAAAACCTTGTTTTTGCAGAAGCCTTGCAGTCGTTTCAATCATATTTGTTTTCGTAGATTTTGCCAACTTGTCCAGTCCTTTACAACCGATTCATCTCTTCCATATTATAACAATATCATGATAATCGCACCATTAACAAATTCGCACAAGTTGCCGCAAACAGCGCTTTTCCAAACAATCCTTGAAACTCTTTCTTTCGATCAGGCACCATGCGAGATAGCATTCCAATTAAACTTCCCGCCGCACCAAAGTTGGCAAAGCCACTTAAAGCAAACGTCAGAATTGCAACCGACTTTTCCGAAAAACCATCAATGGATGAATAAAAACTACTAAAAGCAACAAACTCATTGACGAGCAGCTTCTGCGCGATCAAATTGCCCGCTTGAATCGCCTCTCCCCACGGGATACCGATAATAAACACAAGCGGTGCAAACACGACGCCTAAAATCGCTTCAAGCGTCAGCCCTTCAAATCCGAATAATGAAGCGGTTCCACCAATGAATCCATTTAATAATGCGATTAAACTAATAAAGGCGATCAACATTAGACCGACGTTTAATGCATATTGAAACCCTTCTCTTGAGCTTTCATGAATGACATCAAGTAAGTTGTCATCCTTTTTTTCACCTTCCACACTTGCGGCAATTTCCGCAAAATTCTCCTTACCTCGCGCATCCGTTTCTGGAATCATCAATTTCGCAAGCATGATGCCTGTCGGCGCTGACATCACTGCTGCAGTCAGCAAATAATTTAACGGAATTCCCATAGTGCTAAGTCCAATCATGACCGCTCCTGAAACCGACGACAAACACCCAACCATGAGCGAGAACACTTGGGAGCGTGTCATCGTATGCAAATACGGTTTAATCGTGAGCGGGGTTTGCGTATTTCCTAAAAACATATTCGCCGCCGCCGCAACCGATTCTGTGTATGAAGCCCGCATGACTTTAGCTATTGCCCCGCCAACAATCCGCACGATCCATTGCATAACACCAATATGGTAAAGAATTGCAATAAGTACAGTTAGGAAGATAATCATACCGAGGACTGTTACCGCAAAAATCGCAAACTCTCCACCTTGGGCAAGAGGACCAAAAACAAATGCAAGTCCTTCATTTCCGTAACCGACAACAGCCGTAATCCAATCAGATATCGCCAACAAAACGTCACGACCGAACTCCCACCGAAGAACAGCCACACCTAACAAGACTTGTAAGACAAATCCCATACCTACCGTATAATAACTAATCCTACGTTTGTTTTCGGAAAATAAAAATACCATTGCTAAAATAATCATGCATCCAGCCAAACCCCATAACGCATCAAGCATTGTCCCTCTTCCCCCTCACAAATCATAATTAGACCAGTCTACATAATCATCATAATAGATGAAGTGAGAAGAAGACAATCATTTGTTAGGAAATAGAACATGTTTTTTAAGCTAATTCGCTTTCATTATGAAAATCACATACAATAAAACGAACATTATTTCACATCCATTTTACAATGTTCATATTTAAACATGTGAATCCTCTTCATTTGACGCCTCCTTTGTCATCATGAATTTTAGCAAATTAAAGACATGTTGAAAATTCTTTTTCAGCTATGTACTTGCCAAGTACATAGCTAACTTATTGTTGACTATTTCCCGTTTTCTCCTTATCCTTTCCATCCAAATTCACGTGATATGCGCGCTGCCGTTTCTTTCATTTTTTGTATTAATGTCTTTTCTAGAAAATCAAAAGAGATTCGATTCATCGGTCCGGAAACACTAAAACTACCAATCGTTTTCTGATTGAAATCGTAGATAGGGCATGCAATACACCTTACTCCCTCTGTGATTTCCTGGTCGTCAATAGCAAACGATTTTTCTTTAATCTGAGTCACTTCTTTATTCAATTTATCAAGTGAATCAATCGTATAAGGAGTCAGCTTTTTAAAGTCAAATAAAGAGGCAAGTGCTGCATATTTTTCCTCTTCCATGCCAGCAAGCATCATCTTCCCAACTGCGGTGCAATACATCGGCGCTTTGCTTCCAACTCGTGAGTACATAGCAATTGGCTGCGTGCTCTCAATCTTATCAATATATAATGCCATTCCATTGTCCTCGATACATAAATGAACGGTTTCATTAATTTCTTGAGAAAGCTGCAATAGATGAGGCCTTGAACTCGTAATCAAATCATGATCATCAAGGAAATGAGTCGCTAAACTGATCACTTGGTATCCCATTCGGTATCGTTCCGTCTCTTGATCCTGACGTACATAATTGAGGTTTAATAACGTTGCTAACAATCGATGAACCGTTCCCTTAGACAGACTTGCTTCAGCCGCTATTTCTGTCAGTTTTATTCCTTTTGGATGCTTCGAAAGAATCTCTAATATCGTGAAGGCTCTCTCTATTGATTGCACATTTGACATGCAGCTCGTCCACCTTTTTATTGGTTACTATCTTTAGTCTCTATCATAGAGGAAGCGTGCTAGGTTTGTAAAACACGCTTCCCCAAAAAGAAAACGTTTGCAATTTTAAAACAACGCCCTTTATAATAAACACATACATTAAATGAAACACAGTTCCATTATACGGAACAAACTACAACTTGGATAGAATGCGAGGAGAAAGACATGATTACGAAACATGTATGCATCACAGATTGCGATCACGACACAATTGACCAAGAAACAACCATATTTAACAACAACGATCTTTCCTTTTCTTTGCACCAATGGACAACCGAAGACGAGATCATTAAAAACGGACAAAATGCAACGGTGCTCATTAACCAATACGCCCCCATTACAAGAAACGTATTTGAAGCATTGCCACAATTAAGACTAGTTGTTCGGTACGGCGTTGGTGTGAATAACGTCGATTTACAAGCAGCAACCGAGCACAACGTCCAAGTATGCAATGTACCGGATTATGGTACACAGGAAGTCGCAGACCATGCTCTGGCATTCATGCTCTCGTTCACCCGTGGAATCCATAAGATGACAACTGAAGTGAAACAAGGAAGGTGGAACTATCAAACGGCTGTACCTTTGTATCGCCACCGCAAACAAACAATCGGTGTGATCGGCCTTGGTCGTATTGGAACAGCTTTCGCACAAAAAGCGCATGCCCTTGGATGCCGTATCATCGGTTTTGATGCTCACTCATCAACTGCCCAAACAGTCGAATCCTATATTGAACAAGTTGATTTTCAGACGTTATTAAAAGAAGCCGATGTTGTATCGATTCATTGCCCCCTTGAAAAAGCACACCACCTTATTGGTAAAGACGAATTGAGATTAATGAAAAAATCCGCTTATTTAATCAATGTTTCAAGGGGTGGCATTATTGATGAAGAGGCACTTGATTGGGCTCTTTCCAACAACGAGATCGCTGGCGCTGCAGTAGATGTATTGGAAACCGAACCAGCCACACAAAGCAAGCCACTCTTTGCCCATTCGTCCTTTTTATGTACGCCGCATATGGCATGGTATTCAGAAGAAGCAGCAATTGAACTCAAAGAGAAAGTAGCGTACGAGGCAGTCCGTTTTTTAAAGGGAGAAGCGGTCCATTATCCCGTAAATCGATTAGAGCAATGAAAGGAGAAACAAAATGAGGAGATTAACTGGATTTAGTGTCGCTTTCCTCGCGTTAGTACTTGCAGGATGCCATACAGAAGGGAGTTCCGTAGGATCGGTCGCCCCTCCTGACACGGATGCGACAGTGATTCGAATTTCATTCAACCAGCCCGAACATAACCCACAGTATATTGCGCTTGAACAAATGGGAGAACGCTTGAAAGAACGGACCAATGGTGCGTACGAAGTGCTCATTTATCCGAATGAACTTCTAGGTGCACAAAGAGAATCAATGGAACTCGTACAAACAGGAGCAATTGATATGGCGGTGATTGTAGGTAGTTTGATGGAGAATTTTGTTGATGAATTTGCCGTTTTTAATTTGCCTTACGTTTTTCACTCAAAAGAGCATCAAATGAGCGTCATTAACGACGAGCAAATCGTTTCTGACTTATATCAATCGTTAGAAGATGACGGTATTTCTGTCTTAGGTGCTTTTCATGGCGGTGTTCGAAATGTCTATAATACGCGCCACCCGATTGAGACCCCCGCTGATTTAAGTGGGTTAAAAATACGCATTATTGAAAGCGATACCAACATCCAAATGATGAGACAAATGGGTGGTACAGGTACACCGATGGGGCAAGGTGAAGTATACACCGCCATCCAATCTGGAGTACTTGATGGTGGAGAGAACAATGAATTAATTTATTCAAGTTTAAATCATGTAGAAATCGCGCCTTATTATTCTTATACGCAACATTTAATGGTTCCAGACTACATCATTAGCAGTACTCAATTATTGAATGGAATGACTGAAGAACATAAAGAGATCTTTATGGAAGAAATACAATTCGCGGTCGATGAACAAGTTGCTCTCTTTGATGAAGAAGTTGAGCAGTCAATCGCTGCCGCAACTGAGGCGGGGGCCACATTTAATGACGTGGATATGGAAGCTTTCCAACAAGCGGTTCAACCTGTCATTGATAGCCGTCTGCAGTCGCAAGAAGCCCGAGCGCTCTATGAACGAGTACAAAATGAAGCAAATCAATAGTCAGGAGGTAGGACAATGGATAAAACAAAATCAAGTTTAGATTCTTTCTTACGCATCTTTTGTATTGCCCTCTTCGCGTTTCTCGTTTTACTCGTTACATGGCAAGTGGTCACGCGATTTGTATTTAATGCGCCTAGTTCCTTTTCTGAAGAACTTGCGAAATACATATTTGTCTGGCTCGCACTGTTTGGTGGCGCTTTTGTGTTTGGAGAAAAAGGACATATGGCGATTGAATTTATTAAAGACAAGTTTTCAGAGAAAACCCGCTATGCGACGGAATGGTTTATTGAAATCATAACAATCGCTTTTGCGACTCTTGTTATGATTATCGGCGGCATTCAGCTCGTCTTGATGACATGGTCCCAAACGTCAGCATCTCTTGGGGTTCCTGTTGGTCTTCTTTATTTTGCCGTTCCATTAAGTGGTTTATTTATTGTACTTTACTGTGTTCATCATCTGTATCAACTTGCAAAAAACAACCCACAACATCGTTAAGGAGGACAAAAATGGATTTAGCACTTCAAGCTGCACTTCTGTTATTTTTTATCATTGGCATCCTACTTGTTGTTGGTGTGCCAATTAGCATTAGCGTTGGGATCGGTTCAATGGTTGCGATGTTTAGCATCGTCGGTTTTAATAATGGATTGGTTTCATCCGCCCAGCGGCTCTTTACAGGAATGAATTCTTTTACACTTCTCGCTATTCCTTTCTTTGTTCTTGCTGGTGTCATTATGAACAATGGCGGCATAGCACTTCGCTTAATTAACTTGGCAAAAGTGCTTAGTGGCAGATTACCAGGCTCGCTCGCTCATACAAATGTTGTTGCAAATATGTTGTTTGGCTCGATTAGCGGTTCAGCGGTCGCATCCGCAGCGGCTGTTGGTCAAACAATGTCACCATTGCAAAAAAAGGAAGGATATAAACAGGAGTTTAGCGCTGCTGTTAATATTGGATCTGCTCCTGCCGGAATGATTATTCCACCAAGTAATACACTTATTGTCTATTCATTAGCAAGTGGAGGGACATCGATCGCTGCCCTATTTATCGCTGGCTACTTGCCAGGTATTTTATGGGGGCTTGCTTGTATGGCTGTTATCTTTTTTATGGCAAGGCGCCAAAAGATGCCGACATCAGAGCGCGTTAGTATGAAACAAGCATTTCGGACCTTCCTTCAAGCGATTCCAAGCTTATTATTAATCGTCATCGTAATAGGCGGGATTGTTGGAGGCATTTTCACAGCCACGGAAGGATCTGCGATTGCCGTGCTGTATTCATTGATTCTCTCCTTTATTTATCGATCAATCAAGATTAAAGATATGCCTGATATTTTCCTTGCCGCAACACGAACAACCGTTATTGTCATTTTCTTAATCGGTGTATCAATGATTATGTCTTGGGTTATGGCATTTACAAACATACCGGCATTACTTGCCAATTCTTTATTTGGATTTACAGATAATATTATTCTTATTCTTTTACTTATGAATCTCGTTTTGCTTGTAATTGGAACATTCCTTGATCCAACACCAGCAATTCTCATCTTCACACCTATTTTTTGGCCCATTGCCCAAAGCTACGGCGTTGATCCCGTTCATTTCGGTATTATGATTGTCATTAATTTAAGTATCGGAACCATAACGCCACCAATGGGACCTGTCCTATTTGTCGGAACGAAAGTAGCGGGTCTTCGACTAGAATCTGTTTTGAAACCGTTAATGCCATTTTTCTTTGCAACTGTCGTTGTGTTATTACTCGTTACGTTTATCCCAGAAATTACATTAATTGTCCCAGAGTTACTTGGGTTATTTGATTAAGAAAAAAAGATAGGAGTGGAATTTTAATGAAAGCGATTATCTATACAGGTCCTAATCAGGTGGAGACAAGAGAGAAAGAGAGCCTAGCTTCTTCAAATACTGTTCGCATCCGTGTTTCACATGTTGGCATTTGTGGCACAGATTTAAATATATTTGCGGGCACACACCCCCGCGCAAAAGCGCCCCTTGTGATGGGGCACGAGCTATCAGGAACGGTAGAGAGCGGGCATCCTCACTTGCCAAAAGGAACGGCGGTTACAGTTAATCCGTTGCTTTCCTGTGGTCAATGTACTTCTTGCCAATCAGGCTTTCCTCATGTCTGTGAAACTCTGAAATTGATTGGTATTGATTCAGATGGGGGAATGGCTGAATTTGTTGATGTTCCCGTTTCAAATGTCATCCAACTCCCTTCAACACTGTCACTTCAAGCTGGTGCACTGGCTGAACCCGTGGCGGTTTCTGTTCACGCCGTGAGACAGAGCCATTATAAGCCAGGAGATCAAGCTGTTGTTTTTGGTGCTGGAACAATTGGACTGTGCACGGCACTCACTCTTAGAGCTTTTGGCGCAACTGACCCAATTGTTGTTGAAACAAATAAAGACCGCTTGCGAAAAGCAGAGGAACTTGGCTTTCAAACGATCCAGCCGCAAACGGTTAACCCAACAGCTGCCATTAAAGAAATAACGGGTGAGACTGGCTGTGACATCGTCTTTGACTGCGCCGGACACCCTGCCGTTTTAACCGAGTTAACCGAGTGCATAAAAGCAAGAGGGACGATTGTTATTGTCGCAGCATACAAAAAACCAGCCGAATTGAATTTGCTTCAAGGCATGTTCAAAGAATTAACGATGCAATTTGTGCGCGTTTATACGGATAAAGACTTTGAGATTGCTCTTTCGCTTTTAGCTCAAGAAACAACTTATTCATCCATAATTACGCATATCCTGCCTCCAAAGAAAGCAATGGACGGATTTTCATTATTAACAAGACCTACCGATGCAATTAAAGTATTATTTGATTTTGGCAAAGGAGCAAGATAAGCATGCTTTCATTATTTGACTTAAAAGGAAAAGTAGCAGTCGTAACTGGCGGGAACCGCGGACTTGGAAAAGAAATTGCGCTAGGACTTGCAAGTGCAGGCGCAGACGTAGCCATCCTTCTCGTTCGGAACAAATCGATGTTGAACATGAATTAAAAAAACACGGTGTACGTGCGCGATCGCTTGCTTTTGATTTAACAAACTTTGATCACTATGATTCCTTGCTTGATCAAATTGAAAGCGAGTTAGGTCCAATTGATATTTGGGTAAATAATGCCGGTGTTCAAGCGCGTTATCCCGCAGTTGACTTCCCAAAGAGCGAGTGGGATTTTGTGATGGATGTCAATGCCAACGCAGTCTTTTATTTATGTCAAAAAGTCGGTAAACGTATGATTAAAGCCGGTGGAGGGAAAATCATTAATATGGCTTCGATGCTCTCGTTTCAAGGCGGTTATACCGTCCCCGCATATGCCGCGAGTAAAGGAGCAGTGATGCAGTTTACAAAATCTCTTGCCAATGAATGGGCCGAACACCATGTCAACATCAACTGCATCGCACCAGGTTATATGGCAACGGATATGAACGAAGCATTAATCAACGATCAAGACAGAAGCAAACAAATTCTAGAACGCATCCCCGCAAAACGTTGGGGAACCCCTTCTGATATTCAAGGAGCAGCGATCTTTTTAGCTTCCCCAGCCTCAAATTATGTAAATGGATTCACGCTAGCGGTCGATGGTGGTTGGCTAGGAAGATAGCTTTGTTTTCCTCATAAAAAGACGGCCCTAAGGTGCCGTCTTTTCCTTTCATTCCTCCATTCCACACCAAACACAGTTACTTGTTCTCCACTCTCTATAAGTGAGTCCAGCCCACCTTCTTCTTGCCAATCGTCTGGCATTTCCTCATCGGAGTGAAGAATGGAAAGAGACTGAACTCTTGAGGTCCAAGACTAACCATGAGAGACTATATTTATCTAACCATTCATCGTTATCCAATTCATAAAGGTGGCTACAATCATGCTATTAAAATATGTGATATGCGAAGTCTTCCCTCATAAACAAGAGGCATTTTCTTTCCACCAAACAAGTTGGAGTGACTTGTCCCAAATGAGTGGTTTCTTAGGACAAGTAGGTGGGTGGGATATTTTTAAAGCAAATAAGGCGCACATCATTTCATTATGGGAAAACAAAGAGCAGTATCAATCATTCATGGAGAATGACCATGATGCAATCTACGATCACTCAAATCAAGCTGAATCCATTGCTACCATTGCTGTGGATTTATTTACGATTTCCGTACCGATCCATGGTCTTTCCGATGACCCATCTGCTTTCTTGCATAAAAGCTCGTATATTCGTATTGCCCTCTCATTTATTAAACCGTTCAAGCAAGCATCGTTTACCGAGAAACAAAAACATCTATGGAATCCTGAAATGGCAGCTACAAAGGCAATGATTAGCGGCGCATTCGGCGAGTCTTGTAAAACGGACCTCCACTTCATTACCGTAACTGGCTGGACCAGCGAATACGAACATGAAAGCTATCAGCTGAACCTATTACCATCATTAAAGGCTCAAGCAAAGACCCGAGACGATATTGAATCAATTGAACGTGCTGCGTTTCTACCGGTTGAGGACTGGACTGTTACGCCTACGTTTTTATACTAACCACTCGTTTTCAGAATAGGAAAAGCCTACATTTTGAGTGTAGGCTTGAGGTTGTCTGAACAGAACTCTTGTCAGACTTGGAGTGAGCGGATGCGCATCATGTCACTCTTTCTATTGATGTTCGATTAGTAGTCTCCGCTTTTGTCTCGCGAATCTCAGAATTGCACATTTAGTTTCCGCTTTCCCAATTCATTCTCCTCATTTTCTTCTCGAATCTCCGCATTCGGCTCGTAAATCTACGGCTTGCGCATTGAATGTCCGCTTTCCCAATTCCACAGTCGTAAGCTTTTTGCATCCGAAAAGAAACGTTCGCATACATCGTAGCTAAATTCTGTCATATGCCATGAACCTCTTGTTCAATGCGCATCTTTCCTCGTCTGCACTATATATCTTCCGTCCGGCTTTGTCTTTTTCACAGCCACGCATGCCAAACACGATCGCTCCCTCTTTATGATATAGCCCCAAAATGATACCTGCTCGCCCGTTAACAACGCTTGATAGATGCGTTATCATCCTCAAAGTAAATTCACAAAGGCTTTACCTATTCTTCATATTCTCTTTATCTAAATAGCTTATTGTGAAACTAAGCTTTACAGGTTCACACCAATGAGGGAGGAGCTTGTATCTCATGCTTACATTTCTCGGTTTGATTAGCGCTTACTTGTTTACGGTGACGATTCTCTTAAGGAAACCTGTCAAAAGCAAAACAAAGCAGTCTATTCTTCATTAAACAGAAGAGGCTTTTCAGTCTGGGTCGTTATCAACTTTGTCGACAACCTCAGGCTTCCCAGTACTGGGAAGCCTCATTTTAATACTTAAACTGGAATAAGAGGTGTAAATACCTCAAAATGAACCTGATCTCGGCTTACGCCTGCTTCTTGTAACATCTCTTCCATTTGCTGAACAAACGCTACGGGACCACAAATAAAGAATTGCTGTTCGTTTTCGTTTATCCATTTATCGACTTTAATTTCGCTTAAATCCGAATCTCTATAATAAACTTCGTAACGAAGAGATTGATAGGCAGAAGCGAGTTCTTCCATTTCGGACCGCAAAGCAAAAGAATCGCTGTTTGAGGCAAAATGGATAAAGGTAACAGCACGATTAGGATGTTTTGCCAAGCGCTTTTTGCGATGCTTGTTAGTGGTGTAACTCCTATCCCGGCACTAATTAAGACTAGATCTTCCTCTTCATTCCCAGGGGTAAATTCCCCTGCTGGAGCCGTTAATTCAACAACAGCCCCTTCTGCTAATCCATGCATATACCACGAAACCGTTCCTTGTACATCATCCGTTTCTTCTCTCTTAATTGAAAGCCTGTAGTACGCCTTGCCTGGTTCATCTGACAAGCTGTACTGGCGCAAATGTGTATAGTGATCCGCTTTGCTGTAACCCTTCACGGTCACATATTGCCCCGGCTCGAATGTAGTAAGATCTTCCCGTCTTCAGGTACAAGGTAAAACGACATAACTGCCTCTGTTTCCTGTTCCTTTCGCTGCACAATAAAACGGCGAAACCCTTCCCAACGATTTTCACTGGCTTCTTTGTACAGCTCTTCCTCCACTGAGATAAAGACATCAGCGATGATTCCGTAAGCGGTAGCCCAAGCATCGAGTAGTTCATCCGTTGCTGCTGGGCCAAGGACCTTCTTAATCGCTTCAATCAAATGCTTCCCTACAATGGGGTAATGTTCTGGTTTTACTTGGAGGCTCCGGTGCTTATGAGCGATTTGTTTCACTACTGGCAGCAACTCGCCCAAGTTTTCTATATTAGCAGCAGCTGCATATAATGTGTTTGCTAGTGCTTGTTGCTGCTTGTCCTGCTTTTGATTGGCGTGGTTAAACATGTTTAGGAGCTCTGGGTGAGCTTGGAACAAATCCGCATAAAATTGTTTTGTAATGGTCAGTCCATGTTCTTTAAGGACCGGGACACTTAATTTGATGAGTTTGACCTGTTGTTCGCTAAGTTGTTTTGACATCTCCATCCACGTCCTTTAAAGTTATATTCAAAATACAACTTTAAGTATAAACCGATTACATTCAATAACAAGGTGATCCACCTTTTCGTCATAAAATAGACCTATTTTAAGAAAGGCGTTACGTTATACTAGAAAGAATAAAGAGGTGATCTGTTATTCAACTAACTACGTATACTGACTATGCCCTAAGAACATTGCTTTACATCGGAAGCCAACCAGCTGGCAAACGCGCCCAAGTAAAAGAGATTGCTAGTGCTTATCATATATCGATTCATCATTTGCAAAAAATTGTCCATGGGCTCGGTAAATCTGGCCTCGTTGAGACAGTAAGAGGAAAGAATGGCGGTATTACGCTTGCCAAGGAACCTCAAGAAATTGGACTTGGACCGCTCATTCGTGAACTCGAGGATTTTAACCTAGTGGAGTGCTTTAACGATAATGGTCAATGTTTAATTCAATGCGCTTGCACACTGAAATCGGTGCTACATGAAGCACAGCAAGCATTTCTCGCAGTGCTTGATCGGTATACGCTTGCCGATCTATTGGAAAACAAGTCTGACCTGTACAGCCTATTTCAACAACAAACATGAATGCATGAACCGACATGCCTCATGTTTGTTTGTGTATTGAGTAAACAAGAAAACCATCCTCTGTACCATAACTGTAATTCGACTTAAAAAGAAGGAGATTGTCAATTTAAACCGAATTATATAATCCTCAAATGCTGTTTGAACTTGTCATAATAGAAATGAAATCGATTACAATAATTATAAGTGTCATATTATCTAACAAAAAATCAGATCTTTCACTCTTTTAAATGACAAAGGATTCAGCTATTATTAACAGATATATCTGTTACATAACAACTTAGTTAATCTAAAAGGAAAGGAGTGATGAGTAAAACTTTTTATTGAACTTACATGAACGCTTAGAAAATGCATCTATTTATAGGGGGATATACAGTGGAAGATATTTTAAGAGCGATTAATAGCATTTTATGGAGTTCACCCGTCATTTATACATTATTAGGCGTCGGTCTTTTATTTACAATATTAACTCGATTCTCTCAAGTACGTCACATTAAAGACATGTTCGTCCTTATGTTTAGCGGCAAGAAATCCGACGCAGGTGTATCCTCATTCCAAGCTTTATCCGTTGCACTTGCTGGACGGGTCGGCACGGGTAATATCGCAGGCGTCGCCTCTGCTATTTTCTACGGTGGTCCTGGTGCAGTATTTTGGATGTGGGCCATTGCTTTCTTAGGAGCCTCAAGCGCTTTTATTGAATCAACGCTAGCGCAAGTCTATAAAGACAAACACGAAGGGCAATATCGCGGGGGTCCCGCATTTTATATCGAAAAAGGAATGGGAACGAAATGGTTTGGTATTATTTTTGCCATAGCCGCCTTGATCGCAATGTCCCTCCTCATGCCCGGTGTTCAATCAAACGCGATCGCAGCCGCAGTAGATAATGCGTTTGCTGTTCCACCTTGGGTAACTGGGGTCTTCCTTGTCTTATCCTTAGGGCTAATTATTCTAGGTGGGATTAAATGGATTGCCAAAACGGCCTCCTTTATCGTTCCATTTATGGCCATCGCGTATATGATTATGGCAGCAATCATTATTGGGATGAATATTACTGCAATTCCAGAAACTGTTCAGCTTATTTTCAGCAGTGCGTTTGGTATGGATTCAATCTTCGGGGGACTATTAGGTAGTGCAATTGCCTGGGGAGTTATGCGTGGGGTTTATTCGAATGAGGCTGGTCAAGGAACAGGTGCCCATGCGGCAGCCGCTGCTGAAGTATCTCACCCTGCAAAACAAGGACTTGTGCAGTCCGCTTCTGTTTATATTGATACACTACTTATCTGTTCAGCGACAGCATTTATGATTTTGTTCACAGGCATGTATAACACAACAAGCGGCGGCGATAATGACCCATTAGTTGTGGAAGGCATTCCTGGTGCAACCGTCGGTCCAGAGTTTACACAAGGAGCAATCAACAGTGTGTTCCCTGCCTTTGGAACTGGATTTGTCGCAATCGCACTGTTATTCTTTGCCTTCACTACCATTATGGCTTATTACTATATCGCTGAAACAAATGTCGCCTACTTAATGCGCGGACGAAAAGCCGCAGTTCCAATGTTCCTCATTAAAATCGTTTTGCTTGGGGCGACCTACTTTGGCGCAGTAAGAACAGCTGAAAATGCTTGGTTGCTAGGTGACATCGGACTTGGTCTGATGGTTTGGATTAACGTCATTGCTATTCTCATTCTCGCCAAGCCAGCCCTGCAATGTTTAAAAGATTACGAGGAACAAAAGAAACAAGGTCTTGATCCTGTCTTTAACCCGAAAAAACTAGGTATTAAAAATGCCACATTCTGGGAAACATACGTAGACCCTGAAAAACGCAAAAGTAGTTAATGAAATGACTGTAACCCCATTGAAGAATGTCTTCAATGGGGTTTTTAACTGAATTAAATCGCGTTGCCGCATCGAAGAGGTCTTTTTATATAGAGGCAAGTGCGGAGATTCGAGCAGAGAACACGAAGATTCTTCCTCCCATTGCAGAAATCCCGGAATCACCACATAGAGCTCCTTGAGAATCAGTACTTGTCCTATGCTTTCAACAACCGCTCAAGCAACTGATTAAACGTGTCTGCTTTAGCAAGAGGAAAACCATGACCTATACCTGGAACAACCACGCTTTCAAAATGAGGAAAGCTTTCTTCCAGCAACTTCGCCGACCTCTTAATAGATCGATTCTCCTTTGACCCGATTGTAATTAGTCCCTTACAAGCTACCTCCTTAAGTCCAGACGGTAGCTCATAAGACATACTTTCTTGGACCGTTTCAGCAAGTAATGCTGCCGGCATTTGCTTCGCTTCCACAAAATAGCGTTCAAAATTACCCTCATCAATATGGAGCGTCCTTGCTTGTAGCTTGGAAAAGGTGCGCCACTTAACCAAAGGAGCACTTGAATAAAGAAGCGGTTTTATCAATGGCCCCACAAATCGCATTGGCTTAACAGAGCCGCTATTGAACATCACTCGATTTATCTGACTTCCATCTTGATGCAGCATTTCAAGTGCAATCTGCGAACCTAAGGAAAAACCAACAACTGTGACATCCTTGCCATGAGCTTTCTCCTTTATAAGCAGGAGCAAACGCTTTGCTACCTGTACGATTGAAAACGACTTTTCACTACTTTTGCCATGACCAGGTAAATCGGGCGCGAGGCAATGATATTCTTTTTCAAAATGAGCAAGTTGCTTTTTCCACATCCAACTGCTCACACCACCTCCATGTAGGAAAAGAATGAGCGGTCCAGCCTTGTTTCCAGATTCATTGATATAAATTGGATTCACCTGCTTTCGTTTGTGTTCATCGCATTCTTCAAGTTTTCATTTGCATCTACATTGTCTGGATCGAGTGCAATCGCACGATTAAAAGAAGCAATCGCCTCAGCTTTATCGCCATTTGCTAAGCTCATTTCGCCCAAACTATCATTTAAATTCGAAGAATCCGGGAAGAGTTGGAGCGACAACTTCAACAAGGAAATGGCTTCGACTACTTTTTCATTTTCAAAAAGCTCATACGCCACAAAATTTAATTCTCCTTCAATGACTAAGTAATGTGGTATCGCCTGTGTTTGAAATGTTTCCTCTGTTTTCTGCACTCCATGTTCAATGAATGACTTCGCTAAGTGCCTTGCCAAAGAAGGTTTTATTCTGTCTACTTCTTCTCCAAATAAGACATCAACAATTGTCTGCCATACAACTTGAAGACCAATATAATCACAGTTTGAGAGCAACGTAATTCCGTATCCTTCGTCTGGCAAAAGAAGCAGGTGGCTGCGAAAACCCGTATCGAGGCCAGAATGAGACATCATTTGTTTCTCTTTATATTCTCCACTAAACCAGCCCAAACCAATTCCCGACATCGCGTCACCCCAACCTGTTTTATGTTGTGGAACCATCATATCTTCATGTAATTGCTTGCTAATTAATTTGTTGGTAGACACTGCAGACATGTACTTGCTCATGTCTTCTAGATTTGAACACAGCGTCGAACTTGGAGCATGACGACGATTATACGGAAATACGTCACTAACTTTTGGGCCGTACCGTTTGTCCATCGTTAAAATATGTGGCGAAGTAAGTAAAGATTGATTTAATTCCGCCTTTAAGAAGTGACTCTCACTCATGCCAATCGGGTCTAAAATAAATTGTTTCATATAAACTTCGAAGGAGAGTCCCGTCACATTTTGAATCACATCACCCAATAGTTCAAAAGCGATATTGCTGTAGCGAAACTGTGTGCCAGGTTCACTAAGAAGCCGCTTATTTGCAAGGCTTCTCACGTAACGTTCTAACGCGCCCCCGTCTGTTTCAGGCTGATCCCACCCGAAATCAACCTCATCTGGCATTCCCGAAATATGTCCAAGTAATTGTCGTAGCGTCACGTCTTTATAACGCACATCATTTAGTGTGAAGTAAGGGACATGACACACGACCGAATCATTTAAGGATACAAGCCCTCTTTCAATTAACTGCATCAATGCTAGCGATACAAATGTTTTAGAAATGGAAGCCGTATGAAACAGAGATTTTGTTGTGATCTTACATCCATCGTGAACATCAGTAATGCCATAGCCTTTACTAAATAAAACGTCCTCCCCTTGTACAATCGAAACGCCCAGACCTGGGATTTGTTCATTCTTCATCCACTTGCTTAAAAGTTGATCAATCTTTTTCATACACTGAACCTGATTCATTAAAAACCCTCCAATAATTATCGTAGATTGCCTTCAAGCGTCGGTCCTATCTACACCCATATATGAAATTGGAGATTTCTATAAAAATAAGCAAAGCATCATGAAAGACGCTTTGCTGTAGTGAACAACAAGGCTTCATAATGGATAAAAAAGGCAGACGTATCCCGTTTTATCGTGTTTCACTTTTAAAACAGGGATATGCACTTCTCTTTTATACGACCATTAGAAAATTACCATGTTGGTTATGACCCTCTTTTCCTATTCTCCAACTCAAGTGTACCCTCTAGCACACTGAAAAGGAAGAGTATTCCGAAAACTAATTTTATCATTTCTTCACTTACAAACCCCGCTCATGAGTCTCTTTTTAAAAAAGTTCCATTATCGTTCGTACACAAACTACATTGACAAAGTAACTCACTTTACGATATAGTTGTCATACGAACTAATTAGGAGGACTTCATTTGTTTCTTTCTCTTGATGAATCAATTGGTTTTATGACAGCCCAAACGCATCGTGCCATAATCCGTCTTCTAACAGCTCATTTGAAAACGTATCAGATCACACCAGAGCAATGGACCGTCTTAAAACGACTCAACGAACACGGAGATTTAACGCAAAAAGAACTGTCTCAAGTAGCAGAAAAAGACAAAGCGACATTAACACGGATTCTTGATCTTCTCGATCGCAAGAAGCTCATCAAGCGTAAACAAAACGATCAAGACAAGCGATCATTTTTAGTTGGACTAACTGAAACGGGCGAACAGTTGTATGAAACTGTGAAACCTACAATAGAGAAGTTATTTAGCAAAACGATTGCCGATGGCATTTCCGAAGAAGAGCTTGAGCTGTTTTATGACGTTCTTACACGACTTAGAGAGAATAGTTCTCGTTCTTATTAACGAAGGAGTTATCATCATTGAAGATTACACAGCGTTATTGTTTTTTTACCGTCGGTCTTTTTTTATGGGCATCGGCATCTCACTCACTGCAAAATCAGAATTAGGTAATTCTCCGATATCAAGCGTCCCTTATGTTTTGAGTTCAGGTTTTCCAATGACTCTTGGCACCTTTACGTTTCTATTATTATCCGTTTTTGTTCTCATTCAGTTATTCTTATTAGGAAAGAACTTTCCACCAATCCAGTTTATTCAGTTAGCAATTGCTCCTTTACTTGGCGTCTTTATTGACCTTGGCATGATGCTTTCTTCATTCATCAAGCCAGTTGTATTCATTGAACAGCTGGCGATTCTTTTACTTGGATGCCTTTTTGTTGCGATTGGTGTTTATATCCAAGTGGAAGCAAAAACAGTGATGAACGCTGGAGAAGCAATTGTAAAAGTATTGTCTGAAATGACGAAGATTGAGTTTGGCTCGATGAAAATGATTTTTGATTGGTCATTAGTTGCGATTGGTGTCTTGTTTTCTTTCCTTTTATTTGGAGAGCTCCGCGGGATCGGAATCGGAACGGTTATTTCCGCTTTCCTCGTCGGATTTATAATTAAAGGCATACGCAAACTAATCGGTACAAAACGGTTTCATACGAAAAAAGAGGATGCTTAGGCATTCTCCTATGAGGTTGTCAACGAAATTGATACTGACCTGACCAAGACTAAAAAAAAGACGCGTCAGACTGGTAATGAGCGTTAGCATATGCTAACGCTTGTTTTCAGTCTGATAAGCAGCTTATCGAATCTCCACACTCAGCTCGTAAATCTCCGACTTGTGCATTAAATGTCCACTTTCCACATTCAATCTCCACATTTTCTTATCGAATCTCCGCATCCAGCTCGTAAATCTCCGAC
>BAXC01000078.1 GCA_001310375.1 Bacillus sp. JCM 19041
GTCGGAGTTTCACTACCGGATGCGGAGATTCATAGACAAATGATGAGACTACTTTAAAGCACTCATTCCGCATCTCTGGATTTGTTTAGATAACCGGTAGTCTACAATTTCCTTCTCATTTATAGAAAAAAATCCAATCTATTTCTTCATTATAAAATGCTTCGCGTTAATAAAGAACATACTTCCGAAGAAGAAGAGGGTTAGCATCACCCAACTGAAGATTGCTGAGTAGGAATCATCAAAGAAATAAACACTTATTAGATTACTAAACATCATCGCTACCATCATTAGGTACATCCACTTGACGTATTTCATTGATACCACCTCCTCTACTAAAGTTTGGGGATGAATCTAATAGATCGTAGGCCCCTTCTCAATCCTGGTCCTCATATCTTCTAAAATTCTTTCTACTTTTGCGTTTATTTCTTTCCCTTTAAAGGCACGCAAAAAATACAAATACGAGTAGAGAAGCCGATATTCTAGGAAGAAGGGAAGCCATTTTCGGGCTTCATCTGATAAGGACGTTTCTTCACAATAACCAGATAGGAATACTTCAGTAAACCATTGATAGAATTCACCTTCATTCCCACTTTTCTTGTGTCGATATTGTTCTAAAGCTGTGTAGATTGGAATGGCAACGTCATATATGTACCAACTTTTTCTTACATCGCCAAAATCAATCACATACAGCTCTTCCCCACTCATCAATATGTTTTCATGATGCAAGTCATGGTGGACAACCCCGTACCAGTCTTGATGTAGGGACAACGAGCCTACTTGTTCCAGATGTATCTTCCATTTGTCTTTAATCGTTTGGCTGACACCATCGGTAAACTCACCGTCTTTTATATCATCGTTCCATTCCACATCGTTGTTCCGAAGTTGATGTCCATATTGTTTAGAGATCTGATGCATCTTACCGAGCGTTTTGCCCCATTGTTTAACCAAATGCGGATTGTTTTCATAGTCAGCTAGCGTCGTTCCATCTACTTTTGAGAAAGCCATGGTAAAATAACTCTTTTCGACACCTTGAATGAACTCTACTGTTTTGTTATTCACTGATATTTGAGGAGAGGATGTTTTAATCCCATGTTTCTCCATCAGTGTCACGATCTCTATTTCTCTTAATAGACTCGCTTCGTTGTATTTGTCCGTATCCAATAACTTAATCACAATGTTTTTCTCTGGACTTAGAAAAACGTTATTCTCAAAACCTCCAAGTAATTCGAAATTTGTTGCCTTCACTCCGTATGCATGTCCAACCTGCTCTAGTATCTGAGTATCCATAGCCATCCCCTCCCCCTTTTACTATATAATTGTTCTACGTTAGCAAACTTTTTTTGTTTCAAATTACATTGTTTGTTTTTGGAGAGGGAACACCAAAGTAGCCTACCTCTAGCAAATCAGGTACGCTCATGTTCCTACACACGATACGTAAGGTTGATAAACAGAAATTATTCCGCCAATCGATCAGTCGCCCCGAAACAAATGCCAGAAGAAGCTAATGACAAGTGCGATAATTAGAGCCGCAGTCGCAATAGTAAACTCTACCATCAAACAATAGGACACAGGTGCGCATTTTTTTCTGCACGATCGAATTAACTTGCTTGAGATTACGTCTTTTCCCTGCACTTAGATGGTTTGTTTCAACCCACGCACATGGGTATGAGAGACAGCGTTATCATTCTGCGTTACTTAAACAAACATGAAAAAACGAGTTTTATTGACAGTCACCATCCAAATACACCCTTCCAGAACAAAAAAAGAAACGAAACACGTCCTGTTTCGTTCCTCTTGATTCATGTAAAATTAATTAACCGTTTCGCCCTTGTCATACGGTATGACTGTTTCTCCGCCTGAAATGTGAGTAGAGGAAATACCAGCAGTTAATACGATTGTTACAACAGCTAAAGCAGTAAGCATCTTTTTCATTCCTGATCAACCCCCAGAGAATTTTGTAAGAGCTGGGCTTCAAAAGCCACTTTCATATACTTCAACGCCGTTGTCGATTCTCCTTCTTTTTCCAAGAAAAATGATGTTTCTTCTGCAATTTCTGTCAATTCGAAATAAAGAGCTCGATTTCTTAACAGATCAATCCCTTCTTCTACGTCTCGAAGATCCTTACTAATGTATAAACCTTTCGTTGCCAGACAACGAGCTTGGTATTCAATATTCTTGTAGTAGCAGCTCCCGCCTCCGCTCCTTTAAATAGCGCATTTGCTTCTTCTGTTTGCCCTTGCCTGAAAAGGACATTCGCTAAATTAAACTTTGTTTTCATCCCAACAGGCAAATTAGCATGCATCTCCTGATCTTGCAACGCTTGACGGAAGAATCGTTCTGCTTCTTGGAAATCTCCTTGTTTAAGCCGATTTAAACCAACGATCCGAAAAACCATTGCTCTTGTTTGTGGATATGGCTCCGATTGGATTATCAGCTCTTGAAGCGTCGTTTCTGCTGCGTCGAAACGAAGAAGCTCGGTATCAATACTGCTCAAAATAATTTTGCAATTCAATACTTTTTCCAGGTAGCCCAAGCGCCTGAAAAGAATGAGAGCTTGTTCCATATAAGAGGCTGCTAATGGATATTGATTTAAACGGTAGTAAGCTGAACCAGCTAGAAAATAAAATTCCGCTTCTTCTGCTTCATCATCAATATGTTCGAGTAGACGCTCTGCTTTCCGGTAAGACTTAATCGCAGCACGATACCGTTCGTGGAAAAACTCATTCCGTCCACTCATCAAATAATAGAGAAAACGCAAAGTGTGATCCATTGATCCTTCCGATAATTCCTGAAAAAGATCCTCTGTCTGTTCTTTTTTTACGATTTCCATAAACAAGTCATGCCTGAATTCGACTAATGAATAAAAAGCTAAAACTTTATCGTCTGCATCCATGAATTGAACCAGTCGATTCGTCTCTTCTTTTAAACGCACTGCTTGTTCCGTGTCCCTCGCTACAATACAACTATACCATTCAACTACTTTCGAACCCACAACCTCTGGAGCGACTTGTGTCGTCAAAAAAATACACCTCTCTCATTTTTGGTCTCCCAGACAGTATAAAGATATTAGAATATTTGTATATGTCTTTCGGAATTTTCCCAACCTTACTTTCGTGATTTACATAAATGAAGTGCCTTTTTGCCTCATTTTCTATTCGAGTGAATGACCTCAACGAATAATCGACAAATCATAATTCCCTACCAATTGATGAAAATCGTTGGCACCACGCCCCTACTATCATTCTCAATAAATACCAGTTAATTGATAAACATTAAAGGGTAGTCAATAATTAAATACCATTACCAATCAACTTTTTGAACAATATGTGACGTTTAAACATTTGATTAGAAACCATATTGACAAACACTCATGATTATTTAATAATGAATACATAATTAGAATTAATATAAATTAAGCTTTTGCTTAATTAATCATTAGGAGGAATTTTTCCATGTCACTTATCGGTAAGCAAGTAGAACCATTCACAGCACAAGCGTATAAAAACGGTGAATTCGTCGAGGTAACAGACGAAACAATGAAAGGTAAATGGAGTGTTGTATGTTTCTACCCAGCTGACTTCAGCTTTGTATGCCCAACTGAATTAGAAGATCTTCAAAATCAATACGAAGAGTTAAAATCACTTGGCGCAGAAGTTTATTCTGTTTCAACTGATACACATTTCGTGCACAAAGGCTGGCACGACAGCTCTGAAAAAATCGGTAAAATCACATATACAATGATTGGTGATCCTTCTCAAGCGATCTCTCGTGATTTCCAAGTATTAAATGAAGCTTCTGGTCTAGCTGACCGTGGTACATTCATCCTTGACCCAGAGGGTGTTATCCAAGCAGTTGAAATTAATGCGGACGGAATTGGCCGTGATGCAAGCATCCTTGTAAATAAAATTAAAGCAGCACAATATGTACGCAACAATCCAGGTGAAGTATGCCCAGCTAAATGGGAAGAAGGAACTGACACACTTACACCAAGCCTTGACCTAGTAGGTAAAATCTAAGGAGTGTTTTAAAGATGGCTCTTGCAGCAGAGATTAAGTCACAACTAAACCAATACATTCAGTTATTGGAGAACGACCTTGTCATTAAAGTAAATGCTGGAGAAGACACTGTTTCTAAAGAAATGGTTGAACTTCTTGATGAATTATCAGCAATGACATCAAAAATTACGCTTGAAAAAGCGGCTCTGCCAAGAACGCCAAGCTTTAGTGTAAATCGTGTTGGAGAGGACACCGGTGTTATTTTCGCCGGTGTTCCTTTAGGTCATGAATTTACATCGCTTGTTTTGGCGTTGCTTCAGGTAAGCGGACGACCACCAAAGGTCGACCAAGCGGTAATTGATCAAATGAAAGGGATTGAAGGCGAGCATCATTTTGAGTCATACATCAGCTTGTCGTGCCACAACTGTCCAGATGTGGTTCAAGCATTAAACATGATGAGCGTCATAAATCCAAACATTACGCACACGATGATTGACGGCGCCGCTTTTAAAGATGAAGTGGAAAGCAAAGAAATCATGGCTGTTCCTACCGTTTTCATGAACGGACAACCTTTCGGAAGTGGGCGCATGTCCATTGAAGAAATGATTGCAAAGATGGGCGTTAGCGTTGATGCGGACGAGCTTACAAGCAAAGACCATTTGACGTGCTTGTTGTTGGCGGTGGTCCTGCTGGTTCAAGTGCAGCCATTTATGCGGCGCGCAAAGGAATTCGCACTGGTGTTGTCGCAGAGCGTTTTGGCGGTCAAGTGCTTGATACGCTTAGCATCGAGAACTTCATTAGTGTTCCACACACAGAAGGCCCTAAACTTGCGGCTAGCCTCGAAGAACATGTGAAGACGTATAACGTTGATGTCATGAACTTACAAACGGCCAAACGTTTGGAGAAAAGGGACCTGTTTGAATTAACGCTCGAAAACGATGCCGTTTTAAAAGCAAAAACAGTCATCCTCTCTACTGGTGCTCGTTGGAGAAACGTCGGCGTGCCTGGCGAACAAGAATTCAAAAACAAAGGTGTTGCGTACTGCCCACACTGTGATGGTCCGTTATTTGAAGGCAAAGATGTTGCCGTCATTGGTGGTGGAAACTCCGGAATCGAAGCAGCAATTGACCTTGCTGGAATTGTTAAACATGTAACGGTACTTGAATTTGCGCCAGAGCTAAAAGCAGATCGTGTCTTACAAGACCGCCTGCATAGCCTGCCAAATGTAACAGTTATTACGAATGCCCAAACAACCGAAATCACAGGTGATTCCAATGTGAACGTATTTCTTACAAAGACCGCGCAACAGAAGAAATCCACCATGTTGAATTGCAAGGTGTCTTCGTTCAAATCGGTCTTGTTCCAAATACAGAATGGCTTGGCGATTTCGTTGAACGTAACCGCATTGGCGAAATTGTCGTTGATAAGCACGGATCGACAACGGTTCCTGGTCTGTTCGCGGCTGGAGACTGTACAGACAGTGCATATAATCAAATTATTATCTCGATGGGGTCAGGCGCAACAGCTTCTTTAGGCGCGTTTGATTACATGATTCGGAATTAATTATAAAACCGCTCTGCTAGTCGAAAGACTAAGCAAAGCCGGTTTTATTTTTTGCCGCTAAGGATTACCTTTCTTAACATCGATCGCCGTTCAAATTTGTTCCATTTGTGTGGATCAGAGTGGGAAATCGCGAGCCGCGGTCACGGACCAAATTGAACGTTCGTTAAATCTAAAAGGATGTCTCTACACGAGTTCCTAAAACACTATACGTTCGACACAACCTCTAACTTAGAATGTGAACTAGCTGACTATCTTCATTGGTACGATCATTTCCTTCTACACGGAACCTTACAGTATCAATGCCCATCGAGTTCAAACAAACTGCCCACAAAAAAAGGGCCTAGAATAGTGTTGACCGTTCTGCTTCATATATAATTATTCGCTTCTTGCCAGGCTCCACAAATCTTCATCTTGTATATAGCCAGTTATTCCTGGTTTCCCGCGGAGATAGTTTACGATTTCTTCCGGCTGTAGCCCTACATACTCTCGCAACCCTTTTGCAATCATATTCAAATATTCGTAAGAAGGAGCGTTCACTGGCACCTCTTCGCCCCAATCTGCAGAAAAGGTGAAGATCGGAAATCCTGCTTCTTCTCCTGCATAGAGCACTGTACCATACCACGAAGGACGGAACGTGTATTGACCTTCGCTCACAACTTCATCTAAATCTAACGGAAAATCTAAGCCATTGTTTTCCTGTTTCACAACATCCGCAAATTGCCCTTTTGTAATGAGTACTTACGACTGTAGGTGGAGGTTCCATTTTTCTTATCCAACCCAATAAAGGCTACTCCCTTCTTCTGCCAGCGATCCGAATCTTTTGCGAAGTAAAGGGGAAAAGGCAAGAGATGGTTCCTTTCCTGCAATGGGTACGAAGGATCAGCACAACCGACTTCTTCCACCTCAGACCCTTCCGGTCGTCCGCCTCGAATATAGCAGAGAAACCGTTCCAGGTTCATATTCGAACCGTAGCTCGCATACCATACATACGCTTCGTCTTCCATACATTTCATCCTTTCTTATGTAGAATCGGATCTTGCCTCTTCGACAAAAACCTTAAACAACATAGCCATTGCTGGATCGGCCGCTTCTAACTCTTCCGGGTGCCACTGAACGCCAAGCACAAAGGACATCTCATCCACGTCACCTTCCACGCCTTCAATCACGCCGTCAGCCGCGAGTGCCGTCTGTTTTAATGTAGGAGCCAGACGATCGATTGCCTGATGATGCATGCTATTGACCTGATCTCATCCGAACCAAAGACTTGATGTAAGAGGCTGTTTTTTTCAAGCTTCACAGTATGGCTCACGTCAGAGCGAGCAGCCTGCTGATAATGCTTGTTGGCGTTTGGATGGTCAGTGCTAATATCTTGTAACAAACTCCCTCCTAAAGCGACGTTTAACAGCCCAATGCCCCTGCAAATCGCAAAAATGGGCTTTTTCCTCTGTAGTGCCTGTTTAACAAGTGCAATTTCCAATTGGTCGCGCTTCAAAAACGTTTTCTCAAGTTTTAGAGAGGCTCTGCCTGGTATAGGTAAGGATCTATATCTTCGCCACTGCTTAGTAACAGCCCGTCACAAGCAGCCATCCAAGAAGAAGCAAGCCCTGGTTTGCCTATTGGAATAATAACCGGAACGCCTCCAGCATTAATTACAGCTTCGGTATACTTTTCATGGACATCTACACTAGGGATCTTATTATGGAGGGCAATCGTGCTTGTAATTCCTATCATTGGCTTTGCCATACTCGTCATCCATCCTCTCATTCACATAACCTGTTTCCTAGTGTAGCTTCCCTTTTTCCAAAACATACAAGCTCCCGCAAATTTTCCGTTGTTTTATTAAACGAAATGAATGCAAATAGGGAAGGACTGATGAGCTCTAATGATTCGTTCCCTCTGTTATTAAGGACAATTATAAATTACAAGAGTGCGCAGCCCATCCGAAAACAACAACAGGGACTAAACTCTTTTTAGCGGATCCTTTAAAAAGGAGCGATTGCTTTTTTTGAGCAACCGCGCCAGCCATTGGCAAGAGTCCTCTTGCCTTTTAATTATATCTGGAAGCCTTTCCGATTAAAATCGATGCTTGCAACATTTCTTGCAACGATTAGGTTCAATGCTTAAACTTGCTAGTGTCCAGAAAGTGATGATTTTATGGACACTAGCAAGTTATTCAACAAACGGGGCAGGTAAGCTGAATAGGGGTTTACTACTATTTAAATAGAAAGGTGTAATTGGACATTACTATCGTCCAAATGTGGAATATAGGCTGTAATGAAACAACGATTTAATATTGATAGAAATGTCCTCGATTTCCAAAATCATTTATGAGATCAAAAAGAATAAGCTGTCAAAATGAATCAAAGAGGGCGGTGACTCTCTTCATAATAATTATAAGACGGCTTTTGTTTTGAACTAGCACAAAAATACTTTTTTAAATAATGATAAACAGCTGATTCAAACTCCAGATATCCTAAGTATGAAGATGGACCTTGATATCGGAACATTTGTCATTTTCGCGATCAATCCAGTAAAAATGATTGGCCAAACCTACCGACATCAATTGACCAGCTTTGTTGGGAGGGACTTTTCATTTTCTCAGCCGATCTACGATGTCTGGCGATACACCCAACTATTAAGGTAGAAGAAAGCGGTAGGCAAACCACCAAAACGGATAAAGCGTTTGGCCGTTTTTTTCAGTTCTTTGTCTTCTTGAACTTTTTTATCTGCTAGGTAGATGGCGATTAGTCCCTTGTTGATCAGTTGATGGAATCTCCAATCGGGTAAAGTTCGAATGCTCTCCTCAGCTTTTTCCCTCAAGTATCTAAACCTCTGTATCATTTGTTCTTCACTTTCATAATAGAAGATAAAATTCAAGTCATCCTCTAGTCGATCTTCTTCTTGATCAATAAAATAATCAAGCATAATATGAAGGCCTTGAGTCCAAGGGAAATAGCCGTTTTTTAACACGTTCACATCTTCTGCATTCATCCGGCCCCTTGAAGCATAGGCAGCGAGGCAGAAGATCCCTAATGTAGAACCTGCACAGGCAGAAAATTCATACCAAGTCATCGGAGGAAGTTCATGTTCGTGCTCGGCAAACCAGCTTTGTAGTAATTCAACACGCTTGCTCTTTTCAACATGCTTGTATACTTGTAAGTCACAATAATAACGTGCTAATTGATGCATAGCATCCTGAACATCTTGAAATCCAGGTAATTCTTGAAGAACTTCTTGGCAAGTAAACACGAGAGAAGCTAAATACCCGCCATCATCTTGATCCCCCCGGTATCGATAATAATTGTTGGAATTTTCACCAGGCTTAAGGCATGGTACATAGATTGATGGAGCGCGCGAAAATCATCTTCGTCCAAAGACGTACTTCTGTCACAAAGATTATCTAAATAATCACTGATTGTCTGATAGGCCACGATAAAGCGAATGATCGTTTTGCGTTCTTCTCCAGCGAGTAGACCATAAACGGACCCGCCTTCACAGTGGAAAGCCTTCTCTTTTATGCTGGACAACGCTTGCGCCTGCAATTCCTCATTCGGGATTTCATTTGCCTTTTTCTCCCACTCGTTTAAATAGGTACGAACATCGGGGATTGCTTCCCGATTTATTCTATACAATAATGTCCATGGCTTCGTTGGTACTTTCAAAACATCACCCTCCTGATTAATAAAACTACGTATAATATGCCCTTGTTTCTTCATTCTAATTACTCAGTTAAATGCAATCACCAATCATTGAATCGTTACTGATGTTGGTAGTTTGTAAGTATCAATTCCTGGTTCTGGTAGTGGAGAGACCGAACCTCGCTCTCGTCAATTTCCGATTTAAGCAGAAAAATGAAAGAAAGCGATACTCCCTAAGTAGAACTGGGATATCGCTTTTCGCAATGCGTTATAACTGCTCCTCTAAACTAGCTAAAGAAACGTCTAATTCATTGTTCGGATCATCAAGAGCATAGATTCTAGCCGTATTGCTTTGTTCGTCCACATGCTGAATGTATACCGGCGTGCCGTCATAGGTGACATGAGCCATAACTGGCGATTCGGAAATTTCCTGTGCGCGCAATAGATTCATTCATATATCTCCTTTTATAGCCTTTTTAGATTTGGAAATAGTATGTGATTGAATAAGTGTAAGTATGCATAAAACCAACCTTTTCGTGGCACTGATCTGGGCGTAGCTGATCGTTTTTTCTCCCTCTACTTTTCGTCCTTCAATTAACTGTGCGGCTTACAGGAAAATGGTTGATATCGTACCTGAGAATATGCTTTTATATTTGACGAAGCGTCATTTAAAAAGTTATCCAAACGCCTCAAGAATGAAGCCGGGCTGTACCACATTCAATAAAAGAAAAACCGTTGATGTTCATACTTGTACTCACGGATGAATAAAAAAGCATAACCGGTCGGTCATGCTTTTTTTATTCATGATCGTTTTATTCTGTTCGCTGGGCACGCTTATCCGCAGCTGCCGCTCTTTCTTGGGCTTCGATATCGTCTTGATCGGCTAATTCCACAGAATATTCCTCATCAATTCCATCACTTACGATTTCTTGCTTGGGCGTTTGCGATAATTTAGCTTTATTCTTGTGGGTATTGTTTTTTGATTGTCCTCTAGTCAACTATATCCCTCCTTTAAGGCTTAACTTTCCCCATTCTCTGTCTTACATACTTTTTTGAGATCAAGAATCCAAGGCACCGCTGGCAAAAGATCTGGATACATTCTTTCGACTTACTGAAAATACAGTGTGTTAGCGTCCATATGTAAAAAGTAATAAACAACATCTGTGGCGCCAAAAGAGAAACAAATAGATAAATCTTATTAAAACAACATCTCAAATCCATGATATCCAAAATAAATACCGAAGCCAATTAAGCACAAAGCAGAAACAATGGAAATACCATTTTTTGTACGCTCTTTCATAAACAGTTTAGCCGAACTTGACACAGTTGCCATAAATAAATCCCATGCAATAATACCTAAAAAAATGGCACTGCTATAAATAAAGATTTGTGATGGTTCATATACAGAAATTGTTTTTGCCAAAATAGACCCATAGATCCCTAGCCAAAAAAGAACTGTCAGCGGATTGGCAATGGAAATAAGAAAACCCGAACTAAACGACTGGAGCGGCGTTTCTAGCTTTCTTGCGGGTATTAGCTCATCATTTTTCGAAGTGGTTTTTATTAGTGTTTCAATACCTGTATAAATAAGCACAAAGCATCCAAAAAGCCATAAAAACACCTTTACGCCCTCATACATGAGAAATTGAGAAAGCCCTAAGTAAACGGTAGCCATATATAAGGCGTCAGCTACTGTAGCACCCAGCCTACAAGCCATGAATGTAAAAAACCATGTTTGAGCCCCTTATCAATTTGAGCTGCATTAACAGGTCCTATTGGTGCGGCCAAGGAGACGCCAAGTAAGATATAACTAAGAGTAATCATTTTATTATCCCCCTTATCCTAATTACTACATTATTCATTGGCAAGGGGTTGTACGACACTTTATTTAATGCTCATTGATGAAGTTAGTCCAGTGACTTCGTCTTGATTGTTCACAACTAGTAAGGTGTTCTAAGGTGACTGAAGTTAATCGAATCATCTCCTCCCCCTTCATCCAGTATCTCCGCATTTACCTTGGCAATCTCCGACTTGCTTGTTGAATTTCCGCTTTCTCGTCACATCTCCCCATTTCTCACGAAGAAAAAAAGAGGAAAGCTAGGAGGACGGAGCCCTGTTCAATACAGAGCCCAATCTTCAATCGCTTCTTAAGAAATTGTTTAACTTTTTGGGGTCACTTCAATGCGAGCGTTTGTCTTCAGTCTGGAGCTGCCCTTTTGGTTGCTAAAACCTATTTTACTTATCATTTCCATTTACGTAGCGGCCAAAAGCGTACTTTCTGCTTATTTGCGTAGTGGAGCAACGGGGCACGTTGCGGTAATGTAAGACCGTGAGCAGCCACTACTCCGTTAGCGGAAATCTGGCATCCACTTCTTGCAACTGCCATGGCTCGTGATAAATATCCTCATAATACAATTGTTCCTTAGACGTGGTATAAAGTCTGTATCGTTCTGTGAGCCATTGATCAAGGGACCCAGGAATAGCAGGAGCCGGTGGAGAGATTGGACGATAAACGGCTTTGCATTCTGCTTCTTCCTTACCTTTTCTAAGACTCCAAAATGAAAAGCGCTCTTCTTTTTTATCAAAAGCCATATCCGCATGGTAATAAGGCAACTGGAAGAACGTACGAGCTACTATAACAGCCAACGGGTGGCTGGCATCAAGGCTAAAAAAATAAATACCCGGCCGCCCGATGTGAGACATAGGTTCTCAAGTTTAATTCTGGAAAAGCTTGAATGCCGGGTATTGCCGGCAGGAACCGGGCGCGTAGCTGGCTTAAATAAAAAGGGAGGACACTTACCCAAGCTTTTCCCTCGTAGGTATCAAGCTCGAGAACTGAAGGAATATGAGCACGAAGCATTTCTACAGGAACGTCCCAATGAGCGAAAAGAACATCATTCCATGTCTGGGACATGATCTATGGTCCGCGTGGAAGTGGGGGTGGCGGGTGGGAAATCTTCAAGATGATCGCCTCCTTTTCAGAACAAGCGTTTATTCATAAAGGATTTCCTTTTGACTGTAGAAAATGCATGAAAAAACCATGCAAAACGCATGGTCTATTTGTACTTATTGGCTACAGGCATTTCTAATACACCCGCTTTTTTAAGGTCATGATTCATCTGCTCGTCGATGGTACATTCCTTGTTTAATCATATATGACGCAATCTTGTAATGCGCTCAATAGCCTCGTTCATCTGAGCCTTTAATGTTTTACGCAATTTAGGGCTGGTACTCAAAGCATTCAGCCCCCCTTTAGGGAGTTAAAAAACGTTACTATAAAAAGTCGATTAACGTTCCGCCCAAAGCACCTACTAATACAATGACCCAAGGTGGAAACTTCATATATACCAACATAAAGAACAATAATGAAGCTAGCGCAAAATCAATTGGGGATAGAATAGCACTTGTCCAAATTGGTTGATAAAACGCCGAGATTAAAATACCAACGACTGCTGCGTTTACTGCAAGAAAAGCCCCTTTGATCTTGTTGTTTTTTCTTAATGTGTACCAAAAAGGTAAAACACCTAAAATTAAAAGGAATGCAGGTAAAAATATTGCAACGGTGGCAATGAATCCACCTGCCCACCCCGCTATATCAGCACCAATGAAAGAAGCAAAGGTAAATAATGGACCCGGTACAGCTTGGGCCGCGCCATAACCAGCTAAAAAAGCTTCTTCCGTAATCAAACCCGTAGGAACAAATTCTCTTTCTAAAAGAGGTAGTACAACATGTCCACCGCCAAATACTAATGAACCAACACGATAAAAACGGTCTATTATACTAATCCATATACTTGAACTTACTGAACTTAGAATGGGTAATACAATTAATAATGCAAAGAACACACTTAAACAAATAGCTCCAAACTTTTTGCTGATAGGCATTTTAAGAGACAATGCTTCTCCGTCTTTATGATCTCTAAACATAAAGTATCCTAAAACAGCTGCTGCTAAAATGACGCCAATTTGTGAAGTGAACTGGGGAATTAATAAAGTAGTTACTAGTGCAAACAGGGCAATTGCTTTCCTTGTTAAATCAGGTGTTAAGTTTTTAGCCATTCCTATAACAGCATGTGCAACAATTGCAACGGCTACAATCTTTAAACCGTGAATGAATCCAGAGTCGGCAACACCAAATTGTTGTGCCACATAAGCAAACAAAATTAAAGCAATAACAGATGGCATCGTAAATCCAAAAAAAGAAACAACTCCTCCTATAACACCGCCACGTACTACTCCAACTCCAATTCCAACTTGGCTACTAGCAGGACCAGGTAAGAATTGACTTAGAGCAACCAAATCAGCATAACTCTTTTCATCCATCCATTTTCGCTTCCGAACATATTCTTCATGAAAATAACCTAAGTGAGCGATTGGTCCACCAAAAGAAGTTAATCCTAAACGAGTAGACACAACCAGTATTTCCAGTAACTGTTTAAGGTAAGTCATGATTTCCTCCGTTTTAATCCTTTATTTCTTTAAAAAGTTCATAAGCCTTAGCCCTGGCTTCTTCTAAGACTTCGCTCCCTTTTTCAGTAATAGTGTAGTATTTTGTTTTATCACTAACAAGCTTCTCTTCTCGTTTTAACTCATCTTTCTCCATTCCATGTAGAATGGGATAAAGTGTACCAGCACTAATGTCATATCCGTTATAAAGGCCAATTCCCCTATCTTAACCTGATTAGCTCATGAAGGAGAACGTTCCTACCAAAATAAGTTTGATTTGATACATAGGACGGAAGCAAGTAAACCTAATAAAATTTAGCAAGCCGATCATACGTTATTAGATAAAGAGATTTCTAAGATTCTCAATGAAAAGAATGAAGTGAGTCGTCCAAAATATGAGCTGAATCTGCAATTCTAAGTTACGTTTACTGTAAAAAAAGCACGGGTAAACAACGGAAAAGGAGTGAACATATGAAACCTTTAGGAATTGTTTTAGTAATTGTTCTTGTTGGAGTTGTAATTGCAATGATATTAAGCGCTTTAGGTTTTTTCTAATCGGAAACCAACAGATAAGTTATTCTATAATAAAGAAAAGCAACGCAAGCTTATAAAAAAATATAAAGAGTTAGACTTATTCACTCTTCATCACTCTCTTTGAAGGCTTACCCTTCGTAGTTTATATCTGATTCGAGCTCCCTGATCGTGGCAGCAATTCTAATCAGAGGAACGGTTCTTTTATACTTAAAACTACGCATGGCTCTATACTCAAAAAACGAATACTGCCCCTTTTTTGTCCGGGGCAGTATTCGTTTATTCTTCTGATTTATGATGATGTAATGGAGGAGGAATCAACCAATCTTTTTCTTTTGAAAGCTTTAGGAACTTGCCTCCAAGGGTCGCTTTTGCTGTGTGGAACTGACCAAACATCAAACTATCTGCAATTCTTTAACACGAAAGAACAAAATAGGGATAATCGGACTTTGTGGTGGAAAAGGGTCTATAAATTACCCTTCTCCAATTTCTTAATAAGTGTAGAAAAATCGACCCCGTAGTTGCCAATTGAGATTTTATTTATCTGAAATACTAATTCTCAAAAAGCATCATTCTTATTAATTTGCTCAATTAATTTAGATATTAATAACTTTAGTGAGGTATTGACCTCACTTTTTATAAATTCCCCATCTTCGTTTAATTTACTATTTGCTCCTGAAATTAATAATGCTCCACCATCGAATACATTCGCATTTAACATACTTAAATTGAGCTGTAATGCTTGATGAGCATTTTCCCCATTACCTGAAGCTGTAATAACAGCTACAGGTTTCGTGTAAAGCTCAGCAGATGACACCACCCATTCTAAAGCATTTTTCAAGACACCAGGTACACCCTTTATATATTCGGGTGTACAGATAATGACTCCGTCTGCTCTTAAAAGCAACTCTCTATATACTTGCACCTCTATTGGTGGCTGGTCATTATCTAATTCAGGATTAAAATGCGGAAGGTTTTCAATACCATTGTATATTTCATATTCAACACTTTTAGGGATGAAGTTTTTTAGGCTATTAAGTGCTTTTTGAGTTGACGAGTTTTTTCGAATACTCCTGATAGGGCTACAATAGTACACTTTGTTTCCATACGAACCTCTCCTTCCATTTATTTTGTCAGAAAAATCATCTCACTTCAGAAACTCTGATTCCATTAATCTGCTTATTCGTTTAGGTAAAAGTTATTTTCAAGGCGCCAACAGTCCGAATTATACGTTTAATTATTTTTAACTTTTGAATAGGTAATTCCACTCTATTTCCACACCCCACTTAACGATTACCTGAATGTTCCATAGACCTGAACCGACTGAAGAATTCCGTTAAATATCAGTATAGAAACAACTACTTGAGCAAACGTTATAGCAGAGATAGGGGGGTAAACGTGGCTAAATCAAGAACTAAATTAAAAAGAACACAAGGAACTCTTGCCTGGTGGCAATTATCGCTGCTTGGCGTTGGTTGTACGATTGGGACTGGTTATTTCTTAGGTTCGAGCATAGGCATTAAATTGGCTGGGCCTTCCATTGTTTTTGCCTTCTTATTAGCAGCTTTAGGAACTTACATTGTTTTTCTTGCGCTAGCGAAAATGACGGCTTTGGATCCACAGGAAGGATCATTTTGCTACTATGCGGAAAAAGCCTTTGGTGAGAAAATTGGATTCGCCACTGGATGGAACTATTGGATGTCGAATATTCTTATTATTGGTAGCCAACTCACTGCTCTTTCGATTTTATCCCGTTTTTGGTTTGAATCGATTCCCCTCTGGGTTTTCGCAACTATTTATTCGCTTTTGGCAATCGGAGTGGTACTACTCGGAACAAAAGGGTTTGATTCAGTCGAAAACGTTCTTTCTGTAATAAAAGCTGCGGCAATTCTATTGTTTATCGTACTTGGTCTTCTAGCTGTGTTCCATTTCCTTGAAGGTTCAGGCCAAGAACCGAATTTGCCTAAGACAGGAGAGGAATTGTTCCCTCGAGGATTAACAGGGTTTTGGGGCTCTCTTATTTATGCTTTTTATGCATTTGGAGGCATCGAAGTCATTGGCTTAATGGCCATGCAATTAAAAAAGAAAGAGGACGCACCAAAAGCAGGGACCGTCTTACTGGCATTGGTCGCATTTTTATATGTCGTTTCTTTAGGACTTGCCGTTAGCATGGTTTCCTATACAGCCTTTACGGATAAAGAAAGCCCATTTGTTACTGCGCTGACTAGTTACAATTTGGCTTTTTTTCCTCACGTGTTTAACGCTGCAATCATCGTTGCCGGTTTTTCAGCAATGACCGCTGCTTTGTTTGGGGTGACCACCCTTCTTGCTAGCTTAGCAAAAAATCATCATGCACCTAAATTTTTTGCCAAACGAATCCATTATAAGGATCTCCCTCTAGCTTCTCTATGTCTTGCCGTCTGTGGTCTAATTGCCGCCGTTGTAGCCGCATTACTTTTGCCAGGGGACTTGTTTGAATATATTACGACTGCGGCAGGCATCTTAATTTTATTTAATTGGATTTGCATCATCCTCTCCAATATGCGCTTGCTAAAAAAACGTTTCCTTAGTACCACCGCTTACATCTTTGCTATTCTACTTATGTTGGTCGCGATTGCGGGGATAACACTTGAAGATACAGGACGTCCTGGATTTTATTTAAGTCTAGTGTTTATCGCTTTAATCGGACTTGCAGCGCGTTTTCTTAAAAAATCTCATAAGAAGGTTAAAACCAGCCTATAAAAAGGTCTCTTTTCCGTCTGTCCACATAGACTTGTACATATAGTGGAAATGCGGTAAGGGGGCACTACGATGAGCATGAGCATACTGGCAAGTTACGTTTTACTCGGGTTAAGCTTAGCTGCACCAATCGGTCCGGTAAATGCAGCTCGAATCGAGAAAGGAATAAAAAATGGCTTTTTTCATTCATGGATAGTAGGAATTGGTGGTATGCTCGCCGATGCCACTTTTATGGTCTGTGTTTACTTTGGTTTAAATCACTTTATTAATGTCCCTTTTATCCAATCTTTTTTATGGTTATTTGGTGCATTTGTTTTAGTTTATTCAGGTATTGAAGGAATGACTAAAGCCAGTCTGTTCCAGATTACAGAATCCCGCCAGAAAGACTCCCTCAAGCATTGCTTTTTCACCGGATACCTCCTGTCCATCTCCAATCCGATGTCAATGCTTTTTTGGCTTGGTATCTATGGTTCCATTATGGTAAAAACATCGCAAACAACCACAACCGAAGAATTCCTCTTATACTCAAGCATGATTTTTGTAGGGCTTACGATTTGGGATCTACTCGTAGCCGGTATTATAAGCGGCAGTCGCCGTTTCCTTACCGCAACTACACTAAAAACAATCGCCTATCTATCAGGATTCTCGCTCATTGGATTTGGACTTTATTTCGCCATCCATGGGATTTTGACATTAGTGAAGTATTAGCATTGGTGGGATAAATCCATACTAAAATAAAGACAGTTCTCCACCCTACTAACATTTATTACCTAATTCTATCTCCAATCATCACCTGATAAAACCAGTACCTAGGTTGTACATTTCAGGTTTTTAATTTACTCGCGAGTGGAATGATAAAGGTAAATGACGTTTCGGGAGAGGACTTTATGTCGAGAATTAGGAACAAAAAAGAGTATTTAGATGTGAAAGCGGGAGGATTTCGTCTGTTCTTTAAAAAAAGATATAAACTCATAACAACAGTTAATGATATTTTAATTGGTTTTTTCTTTGTGGGTGGGAGCATACTCAATTTCTTTTCTACGACTGAAACCTATGGAAGAATTCTTTATCTAGGAGGGAGCTTATTGCTAGCTAGCCGTCCTGTATTACGAATCGCTCATGATACTTCCTTAAGAAGGAAATGAAAAACTCCGATAGCTACAACCCAAAAAAATCACAAAAAACTACGGCTAACTAAAGATTTAGCGTTAATCGATTTTTTATGTTTTAACACGAAACAATATGGGTAATAACCCATATTACGTCTTATTAAACAAGGGAGTTCAAAATGATTCAATCATTTTATCACTATTTTAAAAATAACACGTGGGAACTGACAGAAGAATGGTTTGAAAGTATCGGCAAATCCAAGTCTGGAGTATACGCCTCGAACAACGATGAACAGATTAAGAAATTAAAATCACAGAACCACGCATTTCATCAACTCTTTTGTGAGTTATTCGACGACAACATCGATTGTATTGAAAGTGAATTTGATGAGTGGATTGACCAAATCGCTTCCGACCAAGGACACTTAAATACGCCTCTCCCGGAAATCATTGCAGAATTTTTCCGAAACCAATCCATTTATATGGACTTTATTGCACAATATGCACTTGAGCATGATCTATCCTTTAGAGATTATAATAAATACGTACATACGATTGTTAACGCGTATGAAAAACTTATACTTGCTTTTATAAAGCGAAATCAAGAAAAATCTGATAAACTCCTTCATTCTCAAAGAGAATTAATTACCGACCTTAGCTCACCAGTTATCAATTTAAATGACAGCATTGCTCTCCTACCTCTAGTCGGGGAAATTGATACACAACGTGCCAAATCCATTTTTGAAAAAACACTGGAAACTTGTTCAGACGAAAAGATTCAGCGTTTGTTAATTGATTTATCTGGGGTTCCTATCGTAGACACGATGGTGGCTAACCAACTCTTTCAATTAATAACTGGATTAGGCTTGGTAGGTACACGCGCTTCTTTATCCGGTATACGACCTGAGCTTGCACAAACAGCCGTGCAATTAGGAATTGACTTCAGTCGAATCCAGATATTCTCAAACATCGCAAAAGCGTTGACAAAAATTGAATTTGATACTGTTTAAATGAAATAAGCATTATTGATACTTTAACCTAGCAATCTACTTCCTCAAGTGATTTTCACTTAGATACATGAGTTATACAATCCCTGATCAAGATTTAAGTTTTCGTTTTAATGAAGTTCCTTCTTTACCACATAGTCATATTTTTATGCAGGACGTTCGTTTAAAATAAATAGACAATCAGCACCGTCCAGAGTCTTTGGACAGTGCTTTTTTAAAATGATCCGTGATTGGCTCAAGAGGTTTGAGACACGAAATCATACCTAAACCCACTTGCGTATATAAACAAAGCTTACTGGGAATAAATAAAACACCCATCAAGTAAGGAGGAAACACAACGATGAGTTTTATCTGGAGTTTAATTGTAGGTGGCTTAATCGGCTGGGCTGCAGGTGCCCTCACTGGCAGAGACGTGCCTTTTGGAATTATCGGTAATATTATTGCTGGTTTTATTGGTGCTAATCTTGGTACATTCCTCTTAGGTAGTTGGGGACCATCACTCGGCGGATTCGCTATTTTGCCCGCATTAGTTGGTGCCATTATCCTTGTCTTAATCGTCAGCGCCATCCTTAGAGCCATTAAATCATAGAGACAAGAGTCCCCAGGGCTCTTGTTTTTTTTTGTGGCTACCCGCTTCGTATCAGGAGCAGGTGCTTTATGATTTAATTCAAAAATGTAGCGGGTGAATGCTTGACTTCAAGTGTACTTTAGGGATTATCCTCTCACTAATACAAAAAAGGAGGATATCTAATGGACAATGTAAAAAACAAAGTAGTTGTGATTACAGGGGCATCAAGAGGAATAGGGAAAGCAAATGCCCTACACTTAGCAAAGTTAGGTGCCAAAGTAGTATTAGGAGATATTCTTACTGAACGGCTAGAGAATGTCATTCAAGAAATAAAAGAAAACGGTGGAAACGTTGTTTCTCAATCAACCGATGTTACGAAACGTGAACAAGTTGAGGGACTTGTCTCTTTGACAGTTAAAAATCATGAAAGAGTCGATGTCTTAATCAATTGTGCAGGTGTCATCCCACAATCATACCTTTATAAAAATCAATATAAAGATTGGGACAATGGTATTGATGTAAACATTAAAGGTGTTCTTTACAGTATAGGAGCAGTTCTTCCGATTATGCATAAGCAAGAATCTGGTCATATTATCAATATTTCTTCCATAGGAGCATATAACTCTGGACCGGGTGGTGCCGTTTACAGCGCAACAAAATACGCTGTTAGAGCGATCACGGAGGGGTTAAGACAAGAAGAAGCAGAGAATGGAAAAAATGTACGTGTTATGAGTGTATCCCCAGGATCGATTGATACTGAATTTACTCATTCCATTTCTGATCCGGAAATTCGAGCTAGATTTGATAAATTAAGCGAAGATGCAATTGAGCCAGATTCTGTTGCACGTATAATTGCATACGCTATCAACGAAGACCGTGATATAGGGATCAATGAGGTCATCATTCGTCCTAGTAAGCAGGTTCTATGAGTGAAGTCCACTTTCGATAAGATTGTTGCTGTTCTAATCATGCTTGTTTACTTAACGAGTTGTAGGAATGGAACGGAACAAGGCGAACTTGATAGTCAAGAAGAGGAGGATTCTATGCAACACGTCGTTTTTCAAGTAGGTCAGGATCAAATTATTTTTGAATTAAACAAGAGTCTTACTAGTGAAGACTTCATCCGTTTATTACCATTAGAGTTAAATCTTCGTGATTTTGCACGTGCAGAAAAAATAAGTGATCTTCCTAGAGGTTTAGAAGAAAGTGAACCTTTATCTACAGAACCACCTCAAGTAGGTGATCTTATGTATTACGCACCATGGGAAAGGGATTGCTATTTTTTATAAAGAAGCAAGCTTTTCAAATGGTCTCATACCGTAAAGTAGTAGAAGGTGCAGAATTTCTAACGAACTTAGACCAAGAACCTTTCGTACACATATCGTTACATGAGAATGAATGATTGAAAAACCCATGGGG
>BAXC01000079.1 GCA_001310375.1 Bacillus sp. JCM 19041
AACCGAAGTAACGAGTGTGAGGACGACTGCCATTATTGTAATCGGATTTCCGTCTGTTTCTTGCAGAACCATCACCGGATTGTAAGCAATCATAAACGGAATAATAAAACCTGGCAGTGCCAACTTCACCGATGTCCATGACGTTTTCATTGCATCCGCTCCGGCAATTCCCGCTGCCGTATAAGAGGCGAGCGCTACTGGAGGAGTAATGTTTGATAATGCGCCAAACCAGAAGACAAAGAAATGTGCAGCTACAGGATTAACTCCAATCTCAACAAGAGCTGGCGCAGCGGTTACCGCCACAACAATGTAAAGCGCCGTTGATGGCAGCCCCATGCTAAGGACGATGCACGTCGCCATAACAAGCACAAGCGCAATCCAAAGAACGCCATCGGCAGCATTTAATACATTGTACGCAATTGCCGATCCAAGTCCCGTCATTGTAACAACCGCAATGATAATTCCAATTGAAGCACAGGCGAGGCCGACTTGAATCGTGCTTTTTGCCGCCTCAATAAACGCCGTTTTCACTTTTGAAATCGTGACACGTGTTTCCTTGTTTTTCGTAAGCCAACTCGCCACAACAACAATAATGATGCCAGAAAATCCAGCAAACAGCGGCGTATAGCCAGCAAGCAACGTGCCAATAACGACTAAAATTGGTAACAGCAACAAGCCTCGTTCTTTTAATACATCCCAGACTTGTGGGATCGATTCTTTGTTCATTCCTTTAAGCCCTTGTTTTTTTGCTTCTAAATCAATTGCAAACACGAGCGCAATAAAATAAAGGAATGTCGGAATCAAGGCTGCAAATACAATCGTTGCATAAGGACACCTAAAAAACCAGCCATAATAAACGCGGCTGCGCCCATAATCGGTGGCATCATCATGCCACCAGTTGAAGCTGTTGCTTCGACTGCCGCGGCATAGTTTTTCTTTAAGCCAACTTGCTTCATTAAAGGGATTGTAAACGCACCAGTAGTCGCAACGTTCGCAACAGCACTACCATTTAAGGAACCAGTTAGCGCACTCGAAATGACTGCAACCTGCGCCGGGCCACCACTCGCTGACCAGCGACAGCGATCGCCAAATCATTAAATAATTTAGATGCACCACTTACACTAAGAAAAGCACCAAATAGAATAAAAATGACAATGTACGTAGAGGCAATTGATAACGTGATGCCAAAGACACCTTCTGTTGTCATATACACGCGGTAAAGCAACCGTTCAAATGAGAATCCTGCATGACCAAACATTCCTGGAAAATAAGGACCAAATACAGCATAAAGAATTGCTCCTGCTGCAAGAACTGGAATAAACGTTCCAAGCGTCCGTCTTGTTGCTTCAAGCAACAACAAGACCGTTACGATCGCAAAAAGATAATCCGTTGCCACTGCTTGAGACATGCGGTCAACGTGAATGGTTGTATAAAAAAGTAGAAGATAACCTGTCCCTATTATACCAAGGAGAGCGAGAACTAGGTCAATTTTGGTAAATTGCTTCCGGCTGCCTTTCTTTGTTGCTGGATACAAAAGAAAAGCAAGCACAAGCAATAAAGCTAAAAAAAGAATATTGCGGTAAATTTCTTGAATATTCATAAAACTGTTTACGTATAGCGAAAATGCAGATAAAAAAATCGCAACAATGGCCATTGTCCGATATTGCCATCCGCTTAACTGCCTACCAATTCCCGTTTGTTCAGAGCTTGCTTCTTGCAACGCATCTGTTTTTGCGGCTTCCTGTGCCATTTAGGTTTCCCCTCCTATCACTCGCCTGCTTCAGGCGGGACTAATTCATCTGGAATCTCAACACCTTGCTCAACAAAATACGTGTAAGCACCAATGTGTAGCGGGACAGACACACCAACTAACGCTGTATCTAGCGACATCTCCCGCGCAGAGTTATGTACTTCGTACATTTTATCGAGGTTTTCAAATAAGATTTTTGTAAGCAAATAAATTTGATCAGCATCCTGGTTTTATCAACGCCAAGCACATTCGATTGGGCAATCGTTTGAATGGCCTCCTCTTGGCGAGGGTACGTTTCTGCTTCAATTTCATACCGAAAAAAAACGGGATAATCCTCATTAATCGATTCTAGTTGCTGATCTGTTACTTCAAGGACCGAAGCCCGTACGCCGCTGGCATACATATCTGTAATTGCAGTAACAGGCACACCGGCAGGAAGCGAACCACCATCAAGCCGACCATCACGCATCGACGAGATCGTATCATCATAGCCTAAAAAATCCGGCGACACATCATCCACGCTAAGACCAATGCCATTGATTAACGCCCGGGTTGACTGCTCTGTTCCGCTTGCTTGTGGTCCAATCGAAAACGATGACCCTTCGATATCAGAAATGTCACCGCTTTCGATTTCGCTGTCCATTAATACAAAGTGCTCAACATTTGGCCAAAGCATCGTAATGGAACGCAAATCTTCATAGCCATTTCCTTTATAGATGCCAATTCCTCTGTAAGCCTGATCCGCAATCAGCCCTTGCAAAATGCCAAACTGTGCTTCTTCCTTTCGCAGCAAATCAATGTTCTCAACTGATCCAGCTGACGACTGGCCTGTTGCTCGAATGCCTTGATCAATCAGTTCTTCTGTCCATAAATTACCCATGCCTACCCCAATCGGATAATACGTTCCTCCTGTTGAAGCAGTCGCAATCGAATAATACTGATTGTCTTCGTTTCCACACGCAGCAAGCAGTAGTACGCTCATGCTTGTCCCGGCAATCCATGCATGCTTTCTCGCAAACATACACATCCCCCTTTATGAAAGCGCTTTATTAAAGTTGTAAGGCAAGTATACAACTTTATAAAAAAGAAAAGCAAGTCCTTTTTCAGTCTTTTTTTAATTGAATGTGATTGGAGCCACCATAACCATCAACTGCCAAGAACGACTCTAAGCATAAAAAAAAGCCCCTGATATAGGGCAAACTCAACAGATCAGCGGTCATTCCTACATCCTTTTTAGCTATCTCCTAAATCGTTTGTCCATGCTTGTACGAGCGGATACAGCCGTGTAAATTTCTCATACATCCGGCGATACACCTCTTGTGTCCTTTCTTGCGGGGTATAGACTTTCTTTGAGATCGACTGGATGATGCTTGCGTTAAAGTCTTCATAGCTAGCAGACCAATTTAAATGGCAAAAACCCGCAGCAGCAACACCTAAAGAAGGTAAGAAGTCAGCATTTTCCGGAACATGAACAACATGTCCACAGACATCAGCGATAATCTGACACCATGCCGCGCTTTTCGTTCCCCCTCCAATTAGCGTAAATGGCGTCTCGTCGTCTTTCTCTCTGAGCAGCAAATCCATCGTCTGGCGCAAAGCAAACGCCACGCCTTCCAACACGCTGCGACAAAGATCTGCTTTCGTTGTCGTTCCCTTTAGATTCATAAAACTCCCTGCCGCTTTCATATCTTGAACAGGAAAGCGTTCCCCGTTTAGGTAAGGCAAAAATAGCGGGATTCCTTCACTTGCTTTTGTCTCCTGCACAGCTTGTTCAAATGCCAGATAATCCCCGTCCATAAACTGATCTACAGCCCAGCGATGCACATTGCCCGCATTGAGCATTGGTGCAATCGCAATGTAGCTCTCTTCCGGAAGATGGGCGAGGTGGAAAACGCCTTGCTCTGCTTGTGACAATATGGTTGTCGCATATGCAACCCAACCTGTTGAACCAATGTACACATACTTTGACCCCGCGTTTAGTACTCCTGCTCCCATCGACGTTGCTCCTGCATCACCTGCCCCAGATAAAACAGGCGTACCAGTTGCACACCGCTTGTCCGGTTAGCTTATAGATGGCAAAATCTTTTGCATTTACGAAAAAAGTAACCGTTTTTTCATAAGTGGCGTGCTCCTTCTCTGCCATCCAACGGATCTTCGGCAATACCATCGTGCCGTCAAAATGGTTACCCGTTTTTTCCCGGATAAAAGGCAACGTCTTATCGATGGATTCAGCTTGCGCTTTCGCCCTACCGTCTGAATAAAGAATGGCTGGTCTGACAGGGTTTCCTGTTCGATCAATTGGTATGCAATCTTGCATCTGCCCGCTCATCACAATCGCTTTAATGGAGTCAGGCTCAACACCGTTATCCCACCAATTGGCAGCAATATGACACAGCTTTTCCCACCATTCATTTGGGTCTTGTTCCACCGTTTCGCTTTTCCCAAATACCGTATTCAATGAATGGGTTTGTGAAAATCGAAGGGAACCATCTTTTTCGATTAAAACGCCTTTTATATTTGTTGTGCCAATGTCAAACGCCGCAATAAATTCCATCCTGCCACCTCTATTGTTGTAACGTTCCGCTCATTATAACGCAGGCTATAGTTGATAGTCATTGATAAGTATATGTAGGTGAAAAATGCCCTGCTGTATCTCTATTTTAATCACACGAAAAAAGCCCCTCATTTTAATAAGGGGCTTAACAAGAAGATCCTATCAATTGATCCTATACTAATCCGTCATTTCTATTAAACAAAAACACTTAACAGTAAGACAAACACTAATCCACAAACGGAAATGAGGGTTTCTAATACCGTCCATGTCGCAAATGTTTCTTTCATTGTTAATCCAAATGATTCTTTTATAATCCAGAAGCCCGTGTCATTTACGTGAGAGGCAATAACACTTCCTGCTCCAGTTGCAAGTACCATAAGCGCCAAGTTCACGTCAGCCCCTTCCATAAGTGGAATCACGAGTCCAGCAGTTGTTAATGCAGCAACTGTAGCCGAACCTTGTGCAATACGCATAAGCGCTGCAATTAGCCATGCTAGAATGAGTGGGGATAATGCGCTTCCAACAAAAAGGGTTGCAACATAATCACCTACACCACCAACAATTAATACCTCTTTTAATGCACCACTCATTCCAAGAATAAGTAAAATCATTGCAATTGCTTTTACGGATGACTCAGCTGATTCCATTAACTGCGTCATTGTACGATTTTGTGAAATTCCCATTGTATATAAAGCAAACAATAGTGACAAGAACATCGTTGCTGTTGGCGTACCGATAAACGCGATAATATCAAATAATAAGTTAGAAGGAAGATTTGTTGCTTCCTGCAAGAAATTAACGATCGTCGCAAATCCCATTAACAATACAGGAAACAAAGCAGTAATCGAACTCTTCAAAAATCCTGGTGTTTCCTCAAGTGGCATTGGTTTTGCATCACCAAGGGCAGCCATCGAACTATTGTTTTGTTTTTTAAACGCACTAGGAACAAATTTCTGTGCGTACTTTGTGAAAAGCGGTCCTGCTATTAATACTGTTGGGATTGAAATAATAAATCCATAAATCAGTACCATACCGATGTCTGCTCCGTACTCTCCTGCAATGACAGTTGGGCCTGGGTGTGGAGGTAGAAAGGCGTGCGTGACAGACAATGCCGTCACCATCGGTAATCCTAAGTAAAGGAAAGATACATTTACTTGTTTTGAAATCTGATAAACGATAGGGATTAATAGAACAAGTCCAACCTCAAAAAAGAGCGCAATCCCAAGCATGAATGCGGTTAAAACGACCGCCCACTGAATTCTTTTCTCTCCAAAAGCAGCAATTAATGTTGTTGAAATTCGCTGTGCACCACCAGCATCGGCGATAAGCTTACCTAAAATTGCACCAAAACCAAAGATTAACCCTACACTTGCCAGCGTTCCTCCAAGACCTTGCTCAACCGCAACAACGATGTCTGGAAACGGAATGCCGAGAGCGATTGCTAGCGCAAAAGACACAATCGCAAGTGAAATAAACGTATTAATTTTAAACTTCATGATTAGTAGCAAAAGAAGTAAAACCCCTATTGCAGTAATGAGCAATGGCATAATGGAAACTCTCCTCTATCATTTCCTTGTCTGAATCAACAAGGTTTCTCTATTTGTATGTATGATTCTTTTTTCTATTTATGGTGAACTTACACATTAAGAATTCTCGTAAACGTTTAGAGATCATTTTACTGTCTCTTATCTATCAAGATAGTATCTTATGAAGCATCCCTCATCTTCCTCCCCTTCTTTTTTGCAAACGCTTGCATCAGAGGATCTAATTGAATATACTGCTTTCATCGATCCATTTAAGTTCGAAAAAACTTCATACCTAAAAGAATTTATTTAACATATCGATAAAGTAAATCAACAACTATGTGTATTCGTTATTGTAATAAAACATTGCGATTATGTAAACCTTTGCATTAGATTTCAGTATGTTCTGTAATCAATAGAGTTATGTGACTCGTTTTCCCAAAATTATAATAGAACCATTAAAAATACTCGTTTTAGTAGTAATAAAAAGAGTAAACACCTATACTTCCCTTCATTCATCCCTTCCCGTTTCTGAGATGTTATTGTTAAATCCTTCCGACCGAGATAAAATAACAGAAAATACAAACATAAAAGAGGGTCTAATGTCCAGAGTCGACAGGTACAGGAAACAAAAACAGAAGAAAATGATCACAGTTGCAGGATCCGCTTTTATATCTATTTTATTGTTCTCCCTACTCTTTTTTACTGCTAGAAATGATGAGCCCACCTCTCTATCTACTACTAATAATTCATCTTCAAATGCCCCTCTTATAGAAGATGCTCCAGATGATGACTTAATTGAAACACCAGAACGAGAACCTTTTACACTAGCTTTTGCTGGGGACACGATGTTTGATTGGGATCTAAGACCTGTACTAGATGCAAAAGGATATCATTATCCATTTCACTATGTGCAAGATGAATTTAAGGAAGCAGATTATTCTGTCTTAAACCTCGAAACTGCCATTACAGAACGAACAAAGCAAACACCAGGTCAGTTATTTTGGATAAAAAGCGAAGTAGCAAGTCTACCGGCTTTAACCGAAAGTGGAATCGACCTTGTCACACTTAGTAATAACCATGTTCTCGATTATGGGGAGGAAGGTTTACTGGACACGCTAAATGCCCTAGATGAACATGAGCTCGCATACATTGGAGCGGGTAGAAACACAAAGGAAGCGTACGAAGCTGAGGTGATTGAACTAAATGATCAAACGATTGCTTTTGTATCCTTCTCCCGTTTTTTCCCTGATTCCAATTGGGTTGCAGGCCCAGATAAACCAGGCGTAACCAATGGCTATGATTTGGACCATGTCATTGATGTGTTACAACAGATGCACAGTGAATATAAACCTGATTATTTAATTTCCTTCTTCCACTGGGGAGTTGAGCAAACATATACGCCAGCTAAATATCAATTTGAATACGTCGAGCGCATTGCAAACGAGACTGAAACGACAGCTATTATTGGTACTCACCCCCACTGGCTTCAAGGTTTCCACTATCAAGAAAACGTATTTGTCGCCTATTCACTAGGAAACTTCTTATTTCCCGACTATGTCAGTGGTCCTTCAGCCGAAACTGGTGTGCTGCACCTTACATTTGACGGAGAAGGGAACATGTCAGCTCAATTTTCTCCGTACATCATTCAAGATAATCAAATTGTTCCGCTTGAAGGAAAAAGCAAAGAATCGATGTACCGTTATTTAGAGGATATCTCCATTAATGTGGTCCTTGATCAAGAAGGAAGGATCGTACGGGAGTAGATCAAACAATCAGTGAAAAGTAAGAGAGTTGAATTCATTTTACAAGGTCTCCATATTGGAGACCTTTTTTACTTCGTACATATTCAGCTGCTTTTATAGACAAGTTTCACAATAAAGAGAAAAAAACGAAACTCTTTTGTTGCACATTAAATGCCTTTTTCACAAAAACTGCACACGTTCACAAGTAATCTATTAAACGTCCACATACTATAAAGCAAAAAGGTAGGTGTGATTTGGCAAATGAAACGAAAAAAATCTCGTCATAAATCGACGTCGTCACTCGCCTTGGTCTGTCTGGAGCTACGTTCCAACTAACTGCAAGCCTAAATCATTATAGATTTAGGCTTTCTTCATACCAAATGAGCTATCTATTTGCTTCTTTCGGGAAATAGCGCCGCTTCAACTGAGTGGACGTAATTTCCAGCACAATTGCTACAAGCAGAATCATGTAGGTAATGAATCCTACTTCTCTTAAATCAAAATAAAACCCTGACGCCATAAAGAGCTCAAAACCAATCCCACCAGCACCCGCAGCTGCACCCATTGCAACAGCAACAGCAAAATTGATCTCAAATCGTAGAAACGTCCATGACAACAAGTATGTTGATGTAGACGGCAGCACCGCATGGGTAACCGTCTGCCACCAGCCGGCGCCAGTTGATCGAAAGGCTTCAATGATCCCTTTATCCACTTCTTCAAACGCTTCAGAGAACGCTTTTACTAAATAGGCGACTGAATGGAACAACATGCCGAGAATGGCAGCTGCGCTCCCGAGACCTGCTGCAATGGCAAAGATCAGCACCCAGAGGACCGTGGGAACCGCTCGGATAAAAGCAACAAAAAGCTTAATTGCTTTGGACACCCAGCCAATCGACAAATTGTCAGCAGACCATAATGCAAGGAAGAAGCAAAAAACGCGCCAATAATCGTTGCAAGTACCGACAGAGCGAGTGTAATGCCAACTTGATAAACAGCATCACCGAAGCTAAAATGGTTGAGCCACGGCTGTAAAAACATCGTTTTCAAGTTATCTGCGGTTTCCGTTACCGCTCGTCCAAATTCAAAGCCTGTATAATCAAAGAGGAAAAATGCGACAACTGTTAATACGCCAAGAATGAGCACGGTCCCTCTTAAAACGCGGTCGACTTTGTTGCCGCTTTTTATGTTTATTCCACCAGCACGATTTCGTTTGATATGCACCGATTCCATTATAAAATCACCTTTCGAATGTGATTGGAGGCAAGTTCAATTAAGATGACCGTTATGACAATCAGCGCAGTTATAAGCGTGACCGCATGATAATCGAGCATTTTATAATACAAATCAAACGTGTAGCCAATTCCTGTCCCTGTTAAAATGCCAACTAGGGTTGCGCTTCGTATATTGGTTTCAACCATAAACAATATCCAGCTAACCATTTGTGGCATGCACTGTGGAACAACTGCTTTCCCAACAACTTGAAAATACGTTGCCCCCGTTGCCGTCAATGCCTCATATGCACTTAAGCCCACTTCGTCAATTGATTCAATAAACGCACGGGTCAAAAAGCCGAGAGTCCCAACAAATAAAGCAAGAAAACCCGTTACTGAGTTTTGCCCAAATGAAAGCAGCAAAATTAAAGCCCAAGCCACAACAGGAATGTTTCTCGCGACTGAAGCGACAAACCGGGCTACTACGCTAAGAAATCCGTTTATTGATGTTGTATTTGAACCCGCTATACCAAGGAAAAAGGCAAGGACAGCTGCCATCGTGGTGGCTGCAATCGACATCAAAATCGTTTCAAACAAGCGATCAAGAATGCCTGGTAGCTTATCAAACGTATCCGCTGTAATCATTAAATTCTCTGCCATCCACATAAACGCAGCGGGTATGGTCGCAAACCCATCAATAAAATTAAAAGCCGTTAAGTGTGCGGAGAACCACGTCATCGCAATGATGACAATGAAAAACCCGAGACCTTTCCATTTTCGCTTGCGAAACTGTTTTTCATTCATTGTTACAACCCCTTACACCGAAATCAACTCTCTTGTGTCCATTCCATACACTTCACGGATAAAGCTTTGGTTTAACTGGACATTTAATCCGTCAAATACGACTTTGCCGCCATTTAAGCCGATGATTCGATCCGAATAAGACTGGGCACGTCCACTTGATGCAAATTGACAATGCACGTAATCCCCATTTCTTCTGAAATCGACTTTAAATAGTCCATGATTACTTTTGAGGAACGGGGGTCAAGCGACGCAATCGGTTCATCGCAAAGGATTAATTTCGGATTTTGGATTAGGGCTCTGCATATGCCCACCCGTTGTTGTTGGCCACCGCTTAATTGATCGCACCGTTTATATGCATGTTCTTCCATCCCAAGCTTTTGCAATAAGAAGAAAGCACGTTCCTTTTCCTCTTCTGTAAACCTGCCGAGCACACCTTGAATCGTTGATTTATAGCCAAAACGACCGTGAAGCACGTTTTCAATTACTGTTAAGCGTGGGACTAAGTTGTAATGTTGGAACACCATGCCGATATCAGTTCGAACCTTTCGTAAAGCCTTGCGGCTTAACTCGCGCATATTTTTTTGATTAAAAAGGATCTCTCCGGAGTCCGCTTCCACTAACCGGTTCAAACATCGAAGCAAGGTGGATTTCCCTGCTCCTGAAGGACCGATTACCGACAAAAATTCACCCGATTTTACCGAGAATTGGAGATCACTTAATACGTGTACACCTGCATGATAGGATTTTGTCAAATGAGAGACTTCCAATAAGGCCACAGAGTCCAACTCCTTTTTTTGCTAATTTGATAGCTCGCGAATCGGGTTAAACCATTCATCTTCCACAGGTGCAAACCGTTCATTCTCCGTTTTGAAAAAGAGAGCAGATTCACCCGAGTCTTCCGGAACAAAAATTTTCTCATTTTCTGCCACTTCATCTGCGGCAAAATACTCCTGCAACTCCTTGAACGCATCTTCGCCTAGCAGATCGGCGTTTCCTACAAACGGCGCATTTAGAACCGGTGTGGCACTAATCAAAACAAATTCGCTGCCGGCTACAGTATTAAACGGCTCTGCTGCATCTTCTTCGACTTTATAAATAGAACCTGGTTGATTGGCCTCGCTTCAACAAGCTCCACATAATTTTCAACGCATGTATCACAAAAAGCAGCCACATCCGCACTGCCATTTAACAAATTAACCGCGGAACCTTGATGGGAATTCCCGAACAATACTTGCGAAAACAACGGACCGCCTTCCATTAAATCCGTTTCTTCCAATTCTTCATCGACAAAGTGGGAGAGGATTCCCGATGCCGGTACTTTAAACCCTGATGTCGAGCTATTGGAAACGAAGGACATCTTCTTGTCGGCAATCGAGTCAAGCGAAAAGTCATCTCCATCTTTGTATGTATCCTGATCATCTACATTGACGGCAAGCCAGCTATAATAAACGGCGTCGTCCAATGTGCCCGATGGGCCAGTCGGCACTACAAGAGGCTGGATCGAATCATTTCGTTCATTGGCTTCCACATAGCCTTGCGCCCCCATAAAAGCGATTTCGGCATTATCATTCACCAACGTTTCGATTGCGATCGAATAATCAGTTGTTAACTGATGGTTCACTTCTCTGCCCGTCGCATCTTCAATTAGTGCGCCAATTTCATCACGAGATGTCATCATGTCTTGCCCTGACTCATTTGGATACCAAACAATATCAATTGCGTCTTCTGATGTACCCGTACCACTGCCTGCTCCGTCGCTATTTGCACAAGCACCTAAACTGATCATTACACCTGCCATCAGTGCCAACCCAAACCCTTTTCTCTTCATAGCCCATCCACCTTTCGATTAAAAATGTTCAAAACAATCGCCTATTGGCAGTTTCATTTAACCATATTTAGCTTGTCAAACATTGGAATTAACCGTCTCTTTAAAACTATTTCACCTTCCGTTTACAATCTTTAAACATTCCACAAAAGGAAACTGCAGGCTGCCAATCTGAACAGGAGCACCAAAACTTCCGTGATAATCAGACCCACCTGTTAACAACAGTCCATATTCCCTCGCCAACTGCTCGATTTTTTTGTGATCGTAACGATCGTGGTCAGGGTGGTTGCGCTCTAACCCATCGAGCCCAGCATCGATGAGCTCTGGGATGAGGTTATACGAATCAAGCTGTCCGGGATGGGCAATGACTGCCAAGCCACCGTCTTTTTTGATTGCTCGTATCGCATCATATACATCGGCATACTCAATGTCCCTGCAGCGGACCATCTCCTTTAAAAAGCGAGCGATAGAGAGATTGGTAGTCTTTTGAATCATAAGGCGCATCAGTAATTTGCTCCATGATGTGCTGTTTGTAAATCGTGTTGCTTGGCTTCGCTGACTCGGCGATTGCTGCTTCATCTACGTCTATACCGCTTTCGCGCAACCGGCGGATTTGCCAGAGCGAATGGCTTTGCCTGCGTGCTAGAATACCGTCACATAAGGCTTGAAGATGGACAGCCTGTTCATCATAGCGAAACCCGAGTACATGGACTTTCCGGTTCCGCTTAAAATCGAATGCGGAGATTTCAATTCCGGAAATGATGGTAATACCATACTGCGCCCCTTTTTCTCTCGCTTCTCGGAGGCTAGCAATTGTATCATGGTCCACAAAGCTTATGTGCGTGATGCCTGCTTCCTTCGCTTGTGCCAAGACGTCATCAATTGAATCCGCCCCGTCCGAATAATGGCTGTGCACATGCATATCGGCTTTCATTTCAATGCCTCCACCTGCTTGTACGCTTTTTCTTTCATGTCGTACACGTGATCACACAGGCCTTCCATAAACTCGATGTCGTGAAACACACCTGCTAGTGTCGTGCCATTTTGTTTTAGCTTTTCTATTAGCTCACGTACTTTTAACTTTGATTGGGCATCCAAGCTTGCCGTTGGCTCATCCAACAATAGCAAGCGCGGTTTCTTCACGGCGGCAATTGCAATATTTAAACGCAGTTTTTCCCCGCCTGAAAACGTGTTCGGATACGTATCCCATAGCTTTTCATCGAGGTCAAAATGAGCGAGCACATGCGCAGCTTCTTCTTTAGCAACGGCTTCGGTGCACCCTGTTTCAAGCACAGATTGCTCAACAAGTTGTCGAGATGTTGTCCGGGGCATAACCGATAAAAACTGCGATACATAACCAATTTCGTATTTGCGCAAATGCAAGATTTGCCGTTCTTCTGCTCGCAATAAATCGATCGTTCCATATTTTTCTGATTCAAACCAAATTCGTCCTTCATCTGGTAAATACGTGCGGTAAATGCTTTTTAAAATCGTTGATTTGCCGCTGCCGCTTTTTCCCGTAATGCCAAGGAACTCGCCTTTTCCAATCTGGAAATCAATTTGTTCCACCGCTTGAATCGTTTGTTGCAAGTGTGTAATCGTAAAGGTTTTTCCAAATCCTTCCACGCTTAATAAAGGCATTACAGCACCTCCGTCATCGTTGAATGTTTCCGGTAGTTCGTCGTTGTTGCGGGCGAACCGTTGACAATCGATGTGGTGACTGTCGGAAATCCGTCATTCAGCTTTTCAATAACAATCAAGTCTGCTTTTAATCCAGGTTTGATGCACCCAATTGATCGTCAAGCTTGACCGCTTTTGCTGGATTTCGGGTTGCCATTTGGAACATGCTGTGCAAATCATGCCCATAGGTTTCGTGCAAAGCAAACACGGCGTGGAGCATCGCGGATGGGTAATAATCGCTGCATAAAATATCCGCACACTCTTGTTCAATTGCTTCTGTCGCCGCTAGATTGCCTGAATGGGAGCCGCCAAGCAAAATATTTGGCGCGCAACAATCGTATACAGCCCGCTCTGTTTTGCTTTTTTCGCTACATCGAGCGTAATGGGAAATTCGCTAATCGTTGTGCCTATTGCTTTAACCAAGTCAATTTTTTTGACGTTATCATCATCGTGGGAAGCTAGCGCAATGCCGTTTTCATCGGCAATTTTCGCGACTTCCTTCATCCGTTCCATCGTTAAAACAGGAGTATCGACCCGCTCTTTGATGATGCCGTTTAGTTCTTTATCCGACAGGTTTTTATATCCTTTTAATGTATCCCGATATACTTCTAAATCGCGATATTGCCCTTGTCCTGGCGTATGGTCCATAAAGGAAAGCAAATGAACTTTGCCTGTGCGTATGTTGTTGACTAACCGGTCTACTTCGTCTAGGTTGTCAATTTCAAAGCGCGCGTGAAGCGATGCCGGATCAAATGGTCGTTTTTATGCGTCTCTCCAATCGCATCAACGAGTTTTTGCACATTTTCCGGATAGCGCATTGGCTTATGCGTAAACACATCTTCCCGGTAAAATGATAAGGAGTGGAACATCGTTGTGATTCCGTTTCCAACCAGGGTTTTCTCCGCTTCCCGGATGCTCATCTTCACATCCATCAAGCATGTCGGGCGCGGAGAAACGATCGACTCGATGTAGTCCGAATGAATATCAATAAATCCTGGCGAAATATAGCCCCCATAAGCATCAACCTTTTCCACATGCGGGTAGCGCGCCACTTCTTCTTCGCGAATAATGGTTTGAATCGTTTCGCCTTCTACCACAACCGCATACCCTTCCACAATTGCTTCTGCTAACACAAGTAGTCCATTATGGATGATAATCATTTGCGCATCCTCCTTTTATAGCAACGAATATACGAGTTGCTGCGTGTATGGGTTTTGTGGGTCTTCTAAGATTTGGTCGGTTAATCCTTGTTCAAGCACTTTTCCGTTCAGCATCACAAGCGTCCGGTCTGCGAGCATACGAATCACCGCCAAGTCATGAGAAACAACAAGCATGCTAATGCCAAGCTCCCGTTGAATGGTCTTAATCAAGTCCAATACACTCGCTTGCACCGACAAATCAAGACCCGTTGTAACTTCATCTAGAAAGAGAATCGGCGGATAATTCGAGAGCGCCTTCGCAATTTGCACCCGCTGCTGCATTCCGCCAGAGAAGCGTCTTGGTTCTTCTTTCATGCGAAAAAGCGGGATATGTACTTTTTCAAGCAGCGTTTTCCCGGTCTCCTCCATGGTGGAAACGTTTCGTCCACCTGCAGCAATCAATTTCTCTGCGATGTTGCCAATTGAAGAAAACTCCATTTTTAATCCTCTTAAGGGGTTTTGATACACCATGCCAAGAACGTGGTTGCGGATAAACCGCTTTTGCTGGTTGGATAAAGTCAAGACATTTTGACCAGCAAAGATCCCTTGATTCAGCCTCATTTCTCCCGAGGTCGCTTCTTCATCAAAATAAATGCATTGCATTAGCGTTGATTTCCCACTGCCGCTCTCGCCAACGATTCCTAGAATTTCACCAGGAAACAAATGAAACGAAATGTCTTGGCACGCATACACGGTTCCGCACGAAGGGCAATAATTTTTATCCAACGTCCGCGTATGGTTATCGCTGCAAGCAACACAGCTAGGTCCGTATTGTTTGTTCAACCGATTGACCGACAAAATGGGAGTCTCATGCATAGTTTGTTTCCTCCTTTACTAGCTGCTGATTGAGCTGATCCAAACAAAAACTTGTATCGTTGCACTGGTGCTCTGCTTTGCCCGTTTTTGCATCAAGCACTTCATCTAAAAACACATCGGTGGATCCGCACAAACGGCAGCATTTGCCGTCAAATGTTTCTACAGAAAACGGATAATCGTCAAACGCCAACGACTGAACATCTGTATGCGGTGGAACGGCATAAATCTTTTTTTCCCGCCCGGCACCTAGCAAGACGAGGGCGTCGGACTTGTTCAGCTTCGGATTGTCAAAGCGCGGAATCGGGCTTGGCGCCATCACATAACGGTGGTGGACGTAGACGGGATGGTCTGCCCCAGTTGATGAACGGCCATATTTCATAATTTGCTCAAACAGCTGCAACCATGCGCCGCTGTATTCTTCTTCCGAGTGAAGGATTTTTGTTTTTGCTTCCCGTGCTTCTACGTTTCTTAGCGGCTCTGGGGCAGGCACTTGCAACACAAGAGTTTGCCCGCTTTTAAGAGCCACTTCAGGCACACGGTGCCTAGACTGGATGATCGTTGCCTCCTCGGTTTCATCGGTTACCGAAACGCCCGTTGTTTTTTGCACAAGCTTTTTTATGCTAACCGCGTTCACCGATTCATCGGAGCCCTGGTCAATCACTTTTAACTTGTCTTGTTTACCAATTAAGGCAAGCGTAATTTGCAAACCACCTGTGCCCCAGCCTCGGGCAATCGGCATTTCCCGTGACGAAAAAGGCACTTGGTATCCAGGAATCGCGACTGCTTTTAATAGAGCGCGACGAATTTCTTTTTTTGACCCTTCGTCAAAAAAGCAAAATGATGATACGGATTCATGAAGGCGACACTCCTTTCCTTACTTCACGCACGCTGTCGAGTTTCGACTGGAACGTGACGTAATGGGGAAGTTTCAAATGTGAAATAAAACCAGATGCCTCGACTGAATCAATATGCAAGAGTACAAACTCTTCATCATGGGTCGGAAACGGCGCTTCGGGGTGGTCTAAACATTGATCCAATATGCTCATCGCAATCGCCTTTGTTTCATTTTGCCCGTAGCAAATGCCGTAGCCGAGTTCAAAATCAAGCACCTCGTTGTTGTTTTCATCTTTGCGCTTCACTGGGACAAACGATTCCACCTCGCTCACTTCCACCTCGCCAATGTAGTAGTGATCATTTAGATCATCGCTTGGCTCATTCGGATGGGATACGACGAGTGGGACATGGCCAATGCGCACTTCACCGACAGTTGGGTGGACTTGCCCGTACCCTCTAAGTGACGCATAGCCAAGCGCCGTGACCGCGCCAGTTTGCCCTCTCGTCAACGTTTGCAACCTCGCGCTTCTCGGTGCCGGGAATTGAATGCTTTTCATCGTGATGTCAAAAGGAGCACGGTCATCGTTTTTATACGGTTGAAACAACCCTTCCTCGCGCAAATAATCAACGACTTTTGGATACACGCTCATCTTTTCCTCGACTGGGACATTTGCCATTCGGTTCTCGTATTCCTGCCGTTTCGCTGCAAACGTTTCCTTCGTTTCTTCCATAAGTTCAAAATCAAGTAAGCGATGCGTGTAATCTGTTGTTGCTCCAAGAATTTGTCCACCAGGTATGTCTTTAAAACTCGCGGAAATCCGCCTTGCTACACGCATTGATTTGGTTTCCACCGTCTCACTGTAATAAAGCCGCGGCAGCGTCGAACGATGAGCCCGCATGATAAATACCGCTTCTTCCATGCTCCTTCTGCCTGTTTAATCGCAAGAGCCGCGAGCTTTGGTGCGTACAAGCTGCTTTCCGACATAACTTGGTCAACGAGCGCCTTCATCGTTGAAAGAATCGTTTCCACCTCAAGGACGCTGCCACCTTTGATCCGTCATACTGCCATTTTTCAATCGATGCTTCGATTGCTTTTGTGCCACCTTTTACCGCTACGTAACCCATTCTATTTCACCCCGTTTATCTCGGTTGTTCGTGGAATGCACATCAGTTTTCCTGATGCATTCGTTACAATAAGATCAAGACCAGTTGGGTATTCAATGTTTTGCTGTTTACGTGCACTATTCATAGTGTTCGAAAAGCGAAACGAAAGAGTCGTTGACTTTTTAATACCTGGCCCTGTGAATTGCCATTTTTGTCCGTCTTCTGTAAAAGACCCACTCTCCAAAAGAATCGTTGCTGACGTATTTGGGTCAAGCAATGTCCCTTTCTTGGCGGCTGCCATCGCATCTAACACGGTTTCTTCTGCACTGTCAGCCAGCGCAAAAATAAAATCAGCTTCCTCTAAAGCTACATGCCTCGCTAACGTATAACGGGAAAAGGATGTAGCTGTTTCATCATCGTCGTTCGAAAGCACATGAAAACCCACTTCACTGTCTAGCACGGTCAAAGCAACCAAAAATGTCGAATGGTAACAACTGAGTGGATGACCAATATGCATTGCCACGTCGGCGACCGAAGACACCTTCCTGGGCGCGCCATACTGTCTAGTAAAGCCCGGAAAACCGTCTGTGTATCATGAACAAGATCAACTGCCATGGGATCAACTCCTTTTTAAACATCCATTGTTTCGAACGATACTTTCGTTTCCATTAACGCTGCTTGTTCTTTTGCTTGCTTTGCCTTCAATTGCCGTTCTGCCTCTTTTAGGCGACTTTCCCATTCCCTTGTTTCGGGGAGGTTTGCTTGGTAGCTGCATCGATGATCGCCAAATGCCTAGCCCGCACTTCTTCCATTCCAACAAGCATGCCAATGCCGACGTTGCCTCAATTTCAACCATGGCTTCGGTCATCAAGGCTTCTCCTATATAAAAAAGCGATTTCTTAGCGGTCTCTCTCATTTTCACCATCGTAAGTCCTTGCCTTGGTGCAATCATTTCGATGACCGAGTAAGCTACTGTAATTTCATCTGCTAATTGCTCTGCAAGTGATGGGCTACTTTGCACAAGAATTTTAGTGCGTGTATGACGATTCATTTGTTCAACCTCCTCTACAACTCCATCCTAACCTGGCGCCAAGTTGCTGTGTATTAAGTCCAGTTGAATATTGCGTAAAGACGATTTACGCGGTGTTTACATCCTGACAAAAAAAGCACGCTCAGTTGAGCGTGCCGAGGTTGTCGACAAAGTCGATAACTTACCAGACTGAAAAAGAAAACGCTTGTCAGACTAGGAGCGACGATGAGGGAAGATGCGAATAGAACAAGAGGTTCATGAGCATATGACCGAGACGAGCGACGACGTATGCGAGCGTTTGTCTTCAGTCTGAGCACGCTCAGTTGAGCGTGCCCCACTTTATCTATATTCTTCACTGATCCAATTCATATTTGAACTTGTCTCCACGATACAAAATCTGTGTGTATTCAAGAACGCTCCTTGATTCTTTATCCATTGTGTTGCTTTCAAGTTTAATGAGTGGCACAACACTTGCACATGCCAAGCGGCTTTGTTCATCTGCTGATGGGAATTGAATGCTTAAGAAAGACTTCCCACTCGTAAACTGCGAATAGCCACATGATCGATAATAGGCAAACATCGAAGAAAGGGTAGGACCATCACCCTTGATCATCGGAAACATTTCCATGTTTACAAACGATTGATGAATGGCAATCGGCTCATCGTCTATAAACCGGAGTCTGGAAATGTTGTACACAGGAACAGAAAAACGCTCATTTAACACCTCACCATACTCGTACACTTCCGTTCTTAATCGGTAGCCTGCGGCAATCATCTTATCGGTAAAACTCTCACTCCCTGATAAATGCAACTGGATTGGCATTGCTTCTTCTTTTAAAAAACGGCCTTTCCCTTTCACCGCCAACACATACCCGCGGTTTTCCAAATGCTGAAAGGCGTTGCGCACAGTCATCCTCGGCAACTTAAAAACATCAGCCAATTTGTTTTCCGATGGCAATTTTTCACCAGGTTTTATTCGTTTTTCTTTGATCATCTTCAGCACTTCATCAATCACGATGGATTCATCCTTTGCTTGCACGTGTGCCTTCCCCCTTTATTCCATCCACTTTCATTCTAACAAAAAAAGAACGATCAATCTGACCGTTCCTTTTGAACAACTCTCCGGATAAAAAATAACGAAACAAACACCATCATCCCTCCACAAACAAGAAACAAGAGATTCGTCGGCACAAACTCAGACAGAAGACCAAAGAGACCTAACGAAACGATGTTGGCAACATACAACAGCACGGCATTAAAACTAAAGCCACGTCCTAACTTCTCTCTTGGCACATGCTTCTGCAACAAATACACGCGCGCAAGCCCAATAGCGGCAAGCCAGTGCAGCAATGAAGATGCCAAGAAAATAGATAGGCACCACTTCTGCAAATCCGAGTAGCGCAATGCCAATGCCCCAAATAACCGAACTGATTAAATAGATGTTTAATGTAAATACTTTGATGACATAAGGAATAACAAAGTTAACGGCAATGACAATCGCTCCGTACCAGCTTAATAAAAGGCTATACAACGCTTCCCCATTTGCCATTGTTTCGTTTAATATAAGCAACAGCCCTACTTGCCACACCCACGTATTCAAAAAACAAATCGTTCCTGTCACAACAAATAAACGCCGCATCGTCCCATGCCCTTTTAACCACACAGCAAACTCTTTTAAGGAAAGAAAAATCGCAGCTCGCTTCATTTCTGAAAACGGTTTGCCTTTCTCCTCTTTAAGCTTGATTTTCGCTAACAACAAAGCACTTCCTAAAAAAGTGAGCGCATCAAGCGTAAAGAAATGAATCACGCCAATTGTGTTCATCAACAATATACTAAGCATCGGACCAAGTACCGTCATCCCCCGCGTCACCGTATCAAGCAAACTATTTGCCGCCGTTCGCTCCCCATCGCTTGTAATCAAAGGCAGCAGCGCCCGATGCGCCGGATTAAAGAAGCATCCAAACAGATGAATCGTGAAACTCACGCTATTAAATGCCAATACGCGAGCATTTCCACGTAATGCAGCGTCACAAGCACGAGAAGCAACGGCGACCGCAAAAGCTCAATCGCAATCATCCACTTTCGTTTCGGAATCCAATCGGCAATCACGCCGCCAACTAAGCCAAACAACAAATACGGCAGCACTTGCGACATCGCTACGCCTGTTACGTGCAGACTCGATCCTGTCAGCTCAAACGCCAAAAACAAAAATGCGAGCCCTGTCATCACATTACCTAAGCTTGAAATCGCGGTACTACCGAGATAATAACCAAGTGAATGGTTGTTTTTTACTAGAGTGATATACATAGAATGTCCTCCTCCCCCTATCTAAAGCATAGGCGAATGAGGACAAGAGATCTGTGGGGGAATCGGTGCAAGGTTGAGGAGAAACGCATTAGGACCGATTAAAACAATCCTACTCAATCACCTTCACCATCTTCACAATCTCCTCGTCATACCCTAAGTGACGATATACATCTACTGCTCGCTCGTTTGCTTTAAACACATCAAGTACAATTTGTTTCAAACCTTTTTCTTTGCTCCATTGCTCCGCTTTTTGCATCAGTTTTTTTCCTACACCTTTACCTTCGCCGGACGAGGCCACAGCAACAGCGGAGATGTACGCTGTTTTTTCCACTGTAAAGTAATCGGTTTCTTCCTTTAACTCGATATATCCTAAGAATATCCCGTCCTGCTCTGCTATAAAGAACGTTGATTCATCTGATTCAACCGATGCTTGCGCTAGCTCATTTTGTTTCTGTTTCATTTTTTCTATGTCACGGTATGCCATAAATGAAATATCGCTAAAACGTTCTGC
>BAXC01000080.1 GCA_001310375.1 Bacillus sp. JCM 19041
ATTTAAATGAGGAGGATTCCTATGAACGAGGCTGGCATCATCCACACTCAACAACACCATCACTTATATGGCGTAAGCAACCATCAAGTTGTTATTCGTCTGCAAACCGCAGCAAATGATATCGATTCCGTTCACTTAATTCATGGTGATCCATATGAATGGGCAGATGACTCTTGGCAATCACTCAAAGTCAGAATGGATCTTGTAGGGACCGATGGCACGTATGACTATTGGATGAAGAGCATACATCTCCCTCATTCACGTGTCCGTTACGGTTTTCACTTATGCTCCGGAACAGAAGAGAAGGTTTATACTGAGCGAGGCCTTTACTCTGAAGCTCCAACGCATATAGCCCCCTATTTCTGCTTGCCCTACTTACATAATCATGAACGCTTCTCCCCGCCAAACTGGGTAAAGGACACCGTTTGGTATCAGATTTTCCCTGAGCGTTTTGCTAATGGTCACCCGAAGTTGAATCCAGAGGGTACACTTCCTTGGGGAAGCGAAGAACCGAAGCAAGACTCTTTTTTTGGAGGAGATTTGCAAGGAATCATTAACCGCCTTGATTATTTAAGCGACCTAGGGGTCACAGGTGTTTATTTCACACCTATTTTTAAAGCGTTCTCAAATCATAAATACGACACCATTGACTATCTCCAACTTGATCCACAGTTCGGAGACGAACAAACGCTACAAACCCTTGTATCGGAATGTCATAAGCGAAACATTCGCATCATGCTGGACGCTGTTTTTAATCATAGTGGCTACTATTTCCCTCCTTTTCAAGATGTTCTAGAAAATGGTGCGGATTCCGAATATGCAGATTGGTTTCATCCACACAGCTTCCCGCTTGATTCTCGCTTAGACAAACCAAACTATGAAACGTTTGCTTTCGTTGGATCAATGCCTAAATTAAATACAGCTCATCCACAAGTAAAAGAATACCTTTTAAAGGTAGCTCGGTATTGGATCGAGGAATTTGATATTGATGGGTGGCGCCTCGATGTAGCAAATGAAGTGGATCACTCCTTTTGGCGCGACTTTCGCAAGCAAGTAAAGGAGATAAAACAAGATGTTTATATTCTTGGGGAAATCTGGCATCATTCAAGCGCTTGGCTTGAAGGAGATCAGTTTGATGCCGTGATGAATTATCCTCTCACCGATGCCATCCAAGACTTTGCTCTTCGTGACAAGTCTACGAAAACGATCGCACACACATTGACACGTCATTTGAATAGCTATCCTGATCCGGTAAATGCAGTGCAATTCAATGTGCTAGGTAGCCATGACACAGCGCGTATTTTAACAGAGAGTAGTAACAACAAAAAGCTTGTCAAACTTCAGTATATGATGATGTTCTCTTTTCCAGGAACGCCTTGTATTTACTATGGAGACGAGATTAGCATGACCGGCGCTAATGATCCTGGCTGTCGAGCTTGTATGATATGGGACGAAAAACAACAAGATCAAGAGATGCATGCGTTTGTTAAACAATTAATCAAGTGGCGCGCGACTTACTCTGCCTTTGGAACGTATGATCGAATTCAGTTCCACGAAACAGAAGATACGAATGTACTTATGTACTCAACGTCCACAGAAAAGGAAACAATGTTGTTCATCTTAAACCGTGGGACAAAAACGGCTTCAATTATACTGCCAAAGGATTTCTCTAAACAAACATTTAACGATTTAAGCAGTGGAGAATCTCTTGATTCATTACATCTTCATATGAAGCCTGAGTCTTTTCTCTTATTCTCCTCTCAGCACTAATTAATCACTAGCCAAGTAGAATATATTCTACTTGGCTTTTTAAATTGCCGCCTGCATTTAGACTGTTTGTAACTTTGTTAGTCATCTTATCTGTTTGTGTGGCACCGTCAATCATTTTGAGTATAAAAAATACCACGTTACCATTCCTTATATCTTCACAGCATATTTAAGTTCCTCCTCCCCACAATACAAAGCATTATAATTTTCCCAACTCCAAAAACTTACACGTTTTAAACGAGAATGTTTTATTTTGCTTCTCATATGATCAATAGAAAAAGGAAAGAATACCATTTGTTTGTGTCTAAAAGCACGCATTTATTAGACGGTTTTTCTATGTATCTTTTAATGTGAAAGGAAGAAAATGAGGAAATGATTGATCAACGTATAGAACCATTCTCAAAACATGCGTTTATGCGCCAAGAATTGTTGCTTTTATTCCAGCTCACAATGAGGAACACTCGATTCGTGACTGCCTCGAGGGACTTTCCGATCAGGCACTACCACCTAATGTCGAATTAGATATTATCGTTATCGCTGATAATTGTTCTGATCGAACCACTGCAATTGCTCGTGAATGCAAATAAGCGTATCAGTTAAACTTAACGGTACTAGAAACACGAAACAACAAACAACGAAAAGTTGGCGCGTTAAATGCAGCATGGAAAAAGCTCTATGGTGATCCATTAGATCTTTACCAAGGGGAGTTAAGTTGCTATCAGAAGGTTTACAATAAATCAGTAAAAGCAATACTTGGGATGGATGCAGATAGTAGACTAGCCCCAGAAGCGCTAGTTCAATTATGGGATGGATTGATGAGCTCTAGGAACATCGGCGGTGTGATGGCAAAATATACAATGAGAATGCCAATGAAAAAAAAGTGCTCTTCCACTTAACGATCCACATTACGAAGAGAAAATCGCTAGCGGATCATATGGAGGACCTCTTACTAGATGGTGGACCCACCAACAAAAACAAGATATGGCCAGCTGGCTCCTTACATTGCAATACAACGGGGGAAGTACCTATGTTTTAGGTGGACAAGGGACCCTCTTCTGACCTGAAGCTTTGCAGGAAGTTGTTGATCGAAATAATTTAGACGGTCCTTGGCAAGATGATAGTGATGTAGAAGACATGCTACTTACGTGGCAATTACAAAAAGGCAGATGGAAAACGTTAATTAGCCCTAGCACGTTGTTTTGTTGATGCGATGAAATCTTACCATACATTTCGCCAACAACGAAATAAGTGGTCCTCTGGCACTCTTGACCTATTGCTTAATACGAGTCTAGCCGTTAAGACAAATCAACATTGGAGAATGTGGATTTCCCAACTTCGTTCTTTTTTAAATTTATTTATCCGTATCCTTTTAATCTTGCTTTTATCAACAGCCTTAATAACCGATCAATTCACTTGGCATTGGCTCTGGTTTATTCCAATTATTCTCGCTGCATATTTAAACCTTCTACTCGCCATTAAAACACCAATGCGACGGCCAATTGATGTGATTTTGTCTGGCACGTTAATAAGTCCGGAAATTTACTTATGGGCAAATTCAGGAACATTTCTACAAGTCTGGCTTGATAAATTATCCAAGAACAAAAAAGATGGATGGAGCAATCAATATAATGCTGAAAATGGGCAGACACGTAGCCGTCTAACAGAAGGAATTGCACTAGTTGTTCTTCTTGTTTGCATCATTATCTTTTGCGCAGTCTACTTCAGAGATTATTTTACTAGTCCTGACGTTCAACAACTTGTTCACCCATACTTGCAGCTTAGTTGGATTATTTTCACTTATTTTTATTTAACGATAATCGCTTCTCTCATGATGCTACATCACATCTGGACATTACGTAGAAACCATAAGGCGTAACTTTCTTAGTCAAATTAGTTACTCCACTTACTTCAGACCGCCTTCCAAGGGCGGTCTAAGTAGTCAGATCGATGTTCCCCTTGCGAATCTCCGACATGCGCATTTATTTTCCAGTTTCCCGATTAAATTCCCGCTTTCCTATCAAGACAAGAGATAAAGTCGAAAATCACTAAACGAAGTAATAAGATCTACGACCAGCGAAAGAAACCAACTCCACACAAGCAGCTCTGATTTTCAATTCATTTACGAGCAAACTTATATCAATTCAATTGTTAATCCAATAATTCCGACCCAAAGTACAATCGAAAGAGGTAAGCCAATGACTAAACCTTTTACAAAACTTTTTTGTTGTTTCATTTCCGCTGCCTCCCTACATGATTCATTTACCCTTAGAATCTCAAAGAAACATGGAATAAAGATGTAAAATGATTTAGTTCATTATTTACTATGGATGGACCGTTTTGTCTAAATTCTCTTCAAATGAAACTGTACTTGTTGATAACTGGTTTACAGCTTGTGAAGCAGATGAGACAGTAGTAACCAATTGTTCATTAATCAAATTCGTCAGGTCCGAGACGCTTTTCTCAATATCCGTAAATTGCTCCGGTTCTCTTCAACGTACGAAACAATCAAATCAAACCGTTCTTCTGTCGCCTTCATCCCTTCCGCCCCTGACCTTACAGCTTCCATTACTTTACTGACTGATTTCCCTACATATGTACTCTGTTCATTCATCGTATTAATTAAGTCAGACACACGTTTCGTAGAGTCTTTCGTTTGATTTGATAATTTCCGAATTTCTGAAGCAACAACCGCAAATCCTTTTCCGCGTTCTCCCGCCTGCTCTGCCTCGATACTGGCGTTAATTGATAAAAGATTTGTTTGATCTGCAATCCTCTTAACAATATCAATTACTTCTTTTACTCCATCAGAAAGAAGTAATAACTCATCCATTCGCGAGACAATTTTTTCAGTATCAACATATATCTCTTCCATTTGGCCATTTTGCTTAAGGAGCTGTTCCTTGCCCTTCGCAGAAACATTCAAGGAAGATGCCGCATTTTTTCCACCAGCAACTGTAAGTGCTTGAATTTCTTGCGATTGTAAAGCTGCCTTATTAGCCGTTCCATCCGTTTCTTCAGCTATCTGACTAATATCTCGAACGGCATTACGGACCTCATTAATGTATCGATCCCGCTTATCAGAAAAAGCTAATCGTATCCGTTCATTTTCCCGCTCATACGCTTCTAGTACGAGCTGTTGCTCAAAATTTATATATTTTCCGACAGCAGAGATCGCAAGGAATTTATCACTCCCTAAATCCAACTGATTCACAATAATTTGGTTTAATGTGAATTGTAGATGCGAGAAAGCTCCTATATACCAACTCGTTTTCAGCCCGATTCTCACATGGGCAAGAGCTATTCGTTTTCGTTTTTCCAAAAATTCTTCATTAATTGTCCCATTAAATAATTCAAGAATATGATCATTAAACGTTCTCTTTAAAGCTGCTACAGTGCTGTATGTGCGTATTAATTCATTCATCTCTGGCTGTTGTAACAACTTGTCATAAAAAGCATTTGTAATCTCAAGAATATGTTCTTCTATTAATGGACGTAGTACTTGAATATACGCCACATCTTTTTCAGTAAGATTAATGAATTCAAGCTGGCTTTGTACGACTTTATTCGTTACAACGATGCCTCCTTGTCCTTTTTCTGTATCCACATTCATAAATATCGAATCTTGTTGTGCATTTTTTTTTTAGAAACATATAGATCTCCTTTGCCATTTGGTTATTCATTTATACTATCGGCTACTTAATAGAAATGATAAGTCCGAACGAAATGTGTCAGACACGAATCGATTCGTCGGCATATTTCAAAACAATCTAGCATGTATGTTTGGCTTTGTAATCAAATTACGTATAAACTGTACATTCTAGTTCTTTTTTAGCATCATTCTGGTTAGGTCGATTACATTAAATTCAATAAATTACCCTCATACCTTAACCATCGTTTTAGATTATTTATTAAAAGGGAATGTTTTAAGAAACTACTGATTTTTCTAAAGGAGTTCAACGAATGAAACTTGAAACATCAATCGAACAAACGATTACGGATAAAATAGATGAACTATGGCAAGAACAACTTGATTTTTTAAAAACGATTGTACGTTTCCCTACCATTAGTGGTCGTGAACGCGTGATGCAACTATATCTAGCTGATTATTTTTCTCAGAACTTAAAAATGAAAGTGGACCGATTCACCCCGGATATAGATAAGATAGCTAATCATCCAGGCTTTTCTCCACCTGAATGGAGTTATGAACAAAGCGATATTGTTATCGGAAGCCAAAAAGGGATCGAACCAGAAGCAGGACGAAGCCTCATCTTTCAAGCTCATGCGGATGTGGTAAGTGCCGAACCTATCTCTGAATGGATATCAGATCCATGGGAACCACTTGAACAAGACGGCCGTCTTTATGGACGTGGTGTTGCCGATATGAAGTCAGGACTTGCAGCGATGGTGTTTGCTTACAAAGCGATCAAAGAAGCGGGATTCATACCGAAAGCCGATTTTATGCTTCAAATTGTTCCAGATGAGGAACGCACAGGCAATGGTGCACTTGCCACTTTAGAAGCTGGTTATCGTGCAGAAGGCGCATTGATTCCTGAACCATTTGGATTAAAAGCCGCTGTCGCGCAAATTGGTTCACTTTGGTTTCGTGTTAACATTAAAACGATCCAAAAAGATGCCTGGAATCAAAACCAAACAAACGTCATTGAAAAGAGTAACACGGTGATTTCCGCTTTAATGGCTTTTGAAGATGAACTCAATAAAACGGTTACCCACCTTGCGTTCTCTGATCAAGAAAAACCAATAGACTTGAACATCGGGATGATTAAGGCAGGTGATTTCGCTTCAAATGAACCCATTAAGGCAACAATCGAAGGACGGATTAGCATGCTCCCTGGTGAAAAAATTGAAGATCGGAAAAAGGAATTAGAGGAGTGGTTAATAAAAAAAACAAAACACGATAATTGGTTCAAAACAAACCCTCCTCATGTTGAATTTTTCGGGTTTCAAGCAGAGGCTCTTGCAGTGATGATTCTGCTCCTTTGTTCCAAGAACTTGACCGGGCTCACACATACGTTACACACGAACAGCCAGAGCGTCGTACACTGCCATCAACAACTGACGCCCGCTTCTTCCACCTCTACTACGACATTGATGCGATCTGTTATGGTCCAGAAGGTGGGCATTTTCATGAAGTGAATGAATGGGTTGACTTAGAAAGTGTTCGTAAAGTGACTAAGGTATATGCAATCATGCTCGCAAATTGGTGTGGACTAAGCAAAGCAGACCAAACGTAGTTTACGTAAACGCATTGGCTAAAAGCACCAGTGCGTTTTCTTATTTCAACCTGTAATTGCAATTCGTTCTCCTCCTCGTTATCCTAAATATAAAAAGAATTCATACAAAAGGGGGACGTATGGACATAACCATTCTTAAACAAACACTTGTTACCTTCCAGCAAACCAAACAGCTACCCGAAAATAGAGATGAGCTAATTGACCACATGCTTCGGCATATTGGTTCAATAGATTCTACTTTACGCGACGATCTTATTTATCCGACTTTCGCTTCACTTATATTTGAAGAGTATCTCACCAAGCAGCAACTCGAGAAGATTTGCACGATTTGCATGGATGATAATCATCTGTTTTATCAAATAGGAGATACCAAAAAGGATAGTGTCTTCACCCGATCCTTTTCAGCACTCGTCCTTGCCCTTTTATTAGAAAAAGACCGATTAAGTCCCTCGCTTCCTGCTAGTTTATTGACTCATGTTATTGACAATAGCCTATCTTATTTACTTCAAGAAACGGATACGCGTGGCTATGTTAAGGGCAAGGGCTGGGCTCACAGTATCGCCCATGGTGCCGATCTCCTTGCCGTAGCCATTCGCCATCCACTTTTTGAGGATCAAACTCGCTGGACTGCTTGTCTGCTATTAGTAATTGTCTATTTAAAGAATCCGTCTATATCGATGATGAAGAAGAACGCCTCGCGCAAGTCATTGATGCTCTGATTGGGCGTGGATTAACGGATCTTAGCCTAAACGAGTGGATTATCGAACAACACAAACAACTCGAAAAGAGAGAAATGACGCTCACTTTTTTTGAACAGCGCACGAATGTTAGTCATTTTATGAAAACAATATACTTTAACTTAAACCGAACATCTACTTTTCCACATTCATTACAGTCGATAGAAGATGGGATAACGCATTGGCATAATAAATTGAAGAGCTAACACACAAGACGAACCCCATCACAAGTGATGAGGTTTGTCTTTTTCTGTTAAGCGCTTGAATTAGCTACGTATTATGCAGACCTTTACCTTCAATAAAACAAGATAGCTAGCTCGTTTCATTGTAGTCAGTAGGTAAAAAACCTTTTCATTAAATAACGTTTTTTTCTTCGAACCTTTGAATCTCTTCTCCAGAAAACCCAAGACTATTCAAAATGGCTTCGTTGTTTTCCCCCAAATCAGGGGCAACGGATCGAATACTACCAGGAGTCTTCTCAAACTTCGGTACGACACCTGGTACTTTAATCGTTCCAAGCCTTGGATGTTTGACTTCCACAATGTTTTCACGGGCTTTATATTGTTCATTTTCAAAAATATCAGCAATACTCATAACTGGACTCACCGGTACACCATACGAATCTAGTTTTTCTAGTAATTCTTCTCGTGGTAACTGAGCGATCCACTTTTCAACAATTCGATTTGTTTCATCATTGTTCTCAAGTCGACGCGCATTCGTATGATAGCGCGGATCAGTTAGCATATCTTCTCGATCCATGCTTTTGCCAATCGATTAAAAGTTGTATCTGTACTTGTAACAAGAACAACCCAGTGACCATCCTTTGTTTGAAACGTTCCAGACGGCGAAGAATGTCCTGCAAGACCAGGTGCACGTTCACGTACTTTTTCCAACTGGTCATATTCTGCAACAAGGAACTCCATCATCCGAAAGACCGTCTCATACAAAGCGATATCAACCATTTGTCCACTACCGTCTTTACTAATGTCCCGATTATAAAGCGCTGTCACCGCTGCAAATGCGACATAAATCCCACAGATATAATCCGTTAACGAGAATGGGGGACTAACAGGGTGCCGGTCCGTAAAGCCTTGCAAGTATGTGTACCCACTAAACGCTGTAGCAGGCGTTCCAAAGCCAGCCTTCTTATGGTATGGTCCTGTTTGCCCATACCCAGACACACGAATCATGATTAATTCAGGGTTAATTTCTTTTAGCACATCATAGCCGACACCCCATTTCTCAAGAGTGCCTGGCGAAAATTTTCCACCAAGATATCATGAGTCGCTGCTAGTTTTTTCATAATCGCAACGCCCTCTTCTTGATGTAAATCAAGTGTCAATGATTTCTTATTGCGTGACAACCCTGGCCAGCGTAAGGGTTCTTCTCCTTTAAACGGTCCAACGCTACGAGAAGTATCTCCTCGTCCTGGAATCTCAACTTTAATCACTTCTGCTCCAAAATCACCAAGCAATGCCGTACCAAATGGGGCTGCGATCATCGTCGATACATCTAGAATTTTCACGCCTTCTAAAGGTGTTTTTTTCATTTGTTTTGCACTCCTTGCTTTATGGGATACTGACGTGTGATTTCTCACTATCTGGTGAATAAATATCGTTAATATTCCAGCTTCCGTCAGTTGGTACTGGCTCATTTCTCATAGCTACATCTAAGACAACTGGCTCATTTGCTTCAATTGCTTCTTTTAGAACGGATTTAAATTCTTCAGCACTTTTCACTTTAATGCCTTTTACACCAAACCCTTTGGCGATTTCTGCAAAGTTAGGCGTATACATTTCCCCATCTTTTTTAAATAACGTCCCATAAGTCGTATCGTAATGAGCCATTTCTAGTCCAGCGATCGTTCCATATGCGCTGTTGTTCATGACAACCCAAACAACAGGGATATTCTCTTCTACTGCCGTTGCAAGAACAGCTGGATTCTGACCAAAGCCGCCGTCTCCAATTAATGAAACGACCACTTTATCTGGTTGAGCAAGCTTTGCTCCTAGTGCCGCTGAGGACCCAAATCCCATCGTTGCATAGCCACCCGGTGTTAAGATGGAACCTGGTGTATAAATCGGGAACTGTTGCCCTACACCGTTTTTATTCCAACCGACATCCGTTGTAATGTATGCATCTCTTGGCAAAACTTCACGAACATCTGCTAAAATGCGTTCTGGTTTCATCGGAAATGCGGTGCTGTTTACATTTTCAGAAATGCTGTTTTGTAAATCTTGACGGTATTGAAGAATTTCTTTTTTTAAGCCTTGATTTCGGTCAATTCCATTTGGATAAAGGCGTTTCGCAACACGATTTAATGCCTTAAATGCGCGTTTTAAATCAGCAACGGCCCCAACCTCAACTGGATAGTTCCGGCCAATTTCATTTGAATCAATATCAATATGAATCAACTTTGTTTCAGGGAAATTAAACGTTACATTTTTATACCATGAGCTTGAGTCTGCCTCCGAAAAACGCGTCCCTACTCCAAATAGGTAATCAGCATTCTTCGTCTGACCATTAATAAATGCTGTTCCCCAGAAACCTGTCATCCCCAGTGTTAGAGCATGATCATCTGGCAAGACACCTTTTCCCATAAGCGAATGAGCAACTGGAATATTCATATGTTCAACAAATTCACGTAACCCTTCTTCTGCATTTGCTAGGACAACACCGCCACCCGCATAAATGACCGGACGCTCTGCATTTGCTAGCGTCTCGACAATGCGCTCAGCGGTTTCTTCATCTAACGATGGCTTATCAATCACATGTGTATGGTGTGCTAATCGTTCAAACCGTTCTTCTTCTACTTCTTTTGAGAACATATCCATTGGAACAGATATAAGCACTGGACCTGGACGGCCGCTTTCCGCCAATTGAAATGCTTTTTGCAAAATTTCCGGGAATAGGTCTTCACGGTCAACACGCCAAGCGCGCTTCACAAAAGGCCGATAGATCTCCCACTGTGCTCCATCAGCATGCATATTTACTTCTTGGTGCGGATGCTTTCCGTAGTAATGGCTCGGTACATCACCAGCGATCACAACCATCGGGATAGAATCCAGTGCTGCATTCGCAACACCTGTCGCTGCATTAGTTAATCCTGGTCCAAGATGGCTTAATACAACGGATGTTTGTTTTTTTGCTCGTGCATAGCCGTCTGCCGCATGTGAGGCAATCTGCTCATGACGGACATTGATAAAATTGATTGGGCTTTTATCAAGTTCTGCAAGTACAGCAATATTCGTATGACCACAAAGACCAAAGATATATTCGACTCCACGTGACTCTAAATACGTTACAAGTTGCTCTGAAACGAGTTTTTTCATGATACCGCATCTCCTTTAAATTGAAGTACAATCTTTGCATAGTTCCCACTTAACGCCATTTCGTATGCTTCTTCATACCGCTTAAATGGCATAATGGCAGATATAAAAACCGTTGGGTCAAACCGGACATCAGCTAAATAATCAATACTCGCTTGAAAATCAACGGGAAATTCATAAATAATGCTCCCAATCACTTGCTGTTCATTACGCACAACTTGAGCAACAGGAATGGTTGCCTCTGGCGTAATTCCAATTAACAACAGCTGCCCGCCTGGTTTCAAATACGTAAAGCAGGATTCAACCGATTGCTTCGTACCAGCAGCTTCAATAACCACATCAAAATTGGCATGATCTAATTCGTTTGGATGACAAACTCTTGTGTTCTTAAAGTCTTTTAACAGCTCTAATTTTTTTGTGTTAATATCGACAGCGGTGACCTCTCCACCAAAGAAATCAGCTAGCGCTGTAGCGAGCAAACCCTCTGTCCCACAACCAACAACAAGCACTTTTTTCCCAGAGGAAATATCCACTTTTTTTCATGCCGTGTACAACAACCGATAAGGGTTCAATTAAAACGGCAGCCTGTGCACTAATTTCATCTGGAACGTGCAAAACATAACGTGAGTTCACGATGATTTCTTCTGCAAATCCACCATCACAATTCACACCAATCGAACGCTTGCTTTCGCAAATATTTGGTTTACCTGCCTTGCAATAGATACATTCTCCACAAAATGTATTTGGCGTAATGACTACACGCATTCCTGTAGAAAAACCTTTATCTGTTGACTCAATTACCTCTCCGACAATTTCATGACCTGGCCGAAGCGGGTATGACGCATATTGAAGCTTGCTTTATAAACGGACAAGTCAGAACCACATATCCCTCCATAAATCAAACGAATTTTCACTTCGTTTTCCTTTAATACTGGTAAGGGTTGGGCCTCGCGCATTTCAAGCGCACGAGGCCCATTTAAATAAAGCTCCTCCACTCACACTCTCCACCCTTCATCAGGTCTCCTACAGTAAGTCTTGTAGCACAACCATCTTTGTCTCGGTCATTTCCTCTACAGCAAAGCGCGGGCCTTCTCTTCCAATTCCACTATTCTTTATCCCGCCATACGGCCAATGATCAAGCCGAAAGTTCGACGTTCCATTGACAACCACACCACCCATTTCAAGCTCAATCACCGCTTTGCGAATAACCTCCATTGAATCAGAGAAGATTCCCGCTTGTAGCCCAAACTTGGAGTCGTTTACTTCGGCAATTGCAGCATCTAAATCCTCATAAGGAATAACACTCACAAGAGGACCAAATACCTCATTGCATACGACTTTACTTTCTTTTTTTGGTCTTAGTAAAATGGCTGGTTCTATCGAAGCACCGTTTGCTTTTCCTCCTTGAATCAGTTCTGCACCTTCATCAACCGCTTCTTTAATCCAGCTGCCAATTCGCTCAGCTGTTTGTTTATTCACAACACAACCAATATCTGTTGTCTCATCTTGTGGATCGCCAACTTTTAGTGCAGCTGTTTTTTCTTTTAGTTTCTCGATGAACAAATCAACAACAGCTTCATGTACATAAATTCGTTGCACCGAGATACAGCTTTGACCTGAATTGCTAAACCCTGTTTTAACTGCAAGCGTTGCCGCACGTTCAATATTGGCGTCTTCATGCACTATCGTGGCAGAATTACCGCCAAGCTCAAGCAAAACTTTCTTCATACCAGCAATCCTGCTAATTTGCTCTCCTGCTGGCACCCCACCCGTAAAAGAAACGATGTTTGTACGAGCATCCTCAACAATCTGCTCTCCAGTTTCTCTTCCTCCAAGAACCAGTTGAATGGCTTGTGATGGCATACCTGCTTCAAGCAACAGCTCAACTAAGGCGACGGCAATAAACGGTGCTTGCGGTGCTGGCTTTAAGATTGTCACATTCCCAGCTGCAAAACTCGGTCCAACCTTATGGCAAATTAGATTTAAAGGTGCGTTAAATGGCGTGATCGCAGCAATTACTCCGGCAGGCACACGGAAAGTCATTGCCATAGAGCCTTGCCCACGTTCAGAGGCACCACCAGGCATTGTATCGCCAATTAATCGTTTGGCTTCTTCCGCCGATTGAACAAGCGTTTCAATCGATCGAGATACTTCATCACGTGTATTTTTTAATGCTTTACCTACTTCTGATGAGATAATACGGGCAAACGACTCTTTGCGTTCTTCCAGCAAATCAGCTGCTTTATATAAGATTTTTGCTCGTGCTGCAGGAGACATGCTACCAATTTCTTTTTTGTGGGTGAAAGCTGCTTCGAGCGCTTTTTCTACTTCTGCTGTAGTCGCTTCAATTTGAACTCCAACTAATTCATGCAGATAGGGACTACGCACTTCAAATGATTTACGTTCATCATTGACCCACTCTCCATTGATAAAAGAACTCGCCTTCTTCATGATTGCTCACTCTCCTTTACTGGTTTACCTGTATAACGGACCAGCTTCTCTTCATTAGGACAAGGTCCTTTAATAAGCGTCCCTTTTTTTCGTTCTTCATAGGCATGGGCAACGATCCCCATTCCACGTGACAAAGAAAAAATACCTTTCGCCGCTTCTGCAGGTACACCTAGTTCACATTGCACTGCAGCGGAAATTCCATCGACATTAATCGTAAATTTTCGATTTTTCATTGCCGAGAATGTGCCACGATAATCTTCAAGGATACGCAAGTAGTCCCCACTTATTTCCCTACTCTCAATCAACAACTGAGAAAGTTCGTATAGCCGCTTCACTCTTGTCATCATCATGAAGTTGATGACCCAATCCAGGAAGCTTCTGACCTGCTTCTAATAACTCATTTAATTTATCTGCTACAGCATGCTCATTCTCAGCCTGAAGTACCTTTGTTTCATAAAGTAGAGCCATTGCATCTTCAACAGCCCCACCATGCACATCGCCAAGCATATTTACACCCGTTGCGACGCTGAGTTAAAGGATACGCCACAAGTAGCCGCCATTCTTGCTGCTGCAATCGATGGTGCACGGGGTCCATGATCGGCACCCGCAACTAGCACACTCTCAAACAATTTCGCCTGGTTGTCTGTAAGCTCTTTTCCACATAAAAGGAAATAAAGCATTTGGCTATAACTAACATTGCCAATCAAGTCTTCAATTCGTTTGCCACGAATGATAATTTCATTCTTTTTAATGTCACTAATCTCTGTCTCCCACCAAGAACCACCTTGTTTATATGTCTCTAGTGCACTCCTACCTGCCATATGATGAAACCCCTCCCACTATCTTGTATACTAGTATTTTTAAATGATCTGCTTTCGTTGCTCCATAAATGACTTAGCCGATTGCAAACATCTACGAGCATGTTCTTCTACCCCTAGTTCATCTACTCGTTTTAAATGGGGGATTTCTAACGAATAAGGTACCGTTGGAATTTGATTAACTAACTCAATGAGCGGCAATCCACCTTCACCAACATAAAGTCTCTCCTCTCGTAAGATTTCCGTCATCCTTCTTTCGAACTAGGGACTTTCTCGACTGCGTCACAAAGATGGAAATAACGAAACCATTCTGTCGGAACCTTTTTCAAGTCTTCAATCGCATCCCCAGACCGATGGAAATGGTGTGCATCTATCATTAAACCAGCGTTGTTCTTATTTACAGTATGCAGAATATCAAGTGTATCTTTAAGATTTGCAACGGCAGCGATCGGGACAAACTCTAATTCAACGGTCAAATTATATTCGTTTGCGAGATCACATAATGATGCAAAGCTTTCTATTGCAAATAGACGATTATCCGTCCAAATACTGCTTAATACATGTTTTGCTCCAAGTTCAGCGGCAACTTCAAATGCAGGCTCATAGCGCGTAGGTCGATCCCATCAGCAATTTTTGCTAATTCGATATCGAGTACTTTCAGCCCTGTTTCTTGAAGAGCTCTTTTTGTGTCTCTGAACATTTCCTTTTTCTTAGCCAAATCATAATTGGGTTCTTCCCCAATCCCCATATAGATCGGCCGTATACTTACAAAATCATAACCTGCTCTTGCTGCAACATAGGTTAATTCTGGGGGTGAGCATTGAAGTGCAGTAAGATGCGCTAGTGAAAATTGTTCTTCCATTACAACTCCTCCTTTGGTCATCATGATTTTTGTTTTCCACTAAAGAAAGCAGCTACAGCTTGAACAGCATCTGCTGCTTCTGGACCTTCTGCGAAAACCGTCACTTGATCACCATTTTTTAACCTCACATTGATTAAGCCTAATATGCTCTTCAAGTTAACCACGTGTACCACCCCGTTTACTACCTTTCGCAGATAGATTTCAGCCTTATAACTCTGCAAACAATGGCTTAATTCAACCACCGTTTGCTTCTCCGTTAACATCACTTCTAATTCAACCAAATCATTCAAAGGTTATTCTCCTCCAAGCAATAGCAGTGATAGTTCTGGAATGAGGATAACCAAAACCAGTGTCAGAAGCATGGCAAAAACAAATGGTACAATTGCTTTTGATAACGACATTATTGATAAACCGGAGATACCAGACGCGACAAAGAGATTGACACCAACCGGTGGTGTGATAAAACCAATCGCCAAATTTAAAATAACAAGCATTGCAAAGTGAATCGGATCATAGCCTAACTCCATCCCAACTGGCACAAGTAGTGGTGTAAAAATAATGATTGCAGCAGTTGTATCCATGATTGTTCCAATTAATAAAAGCATAAGTGTAATCAGCATAATAAGAATGAATGGATTATCTGAGATGCTTAGCATTCCATTTGCAATCTGCTCTGGTATTTGTTCAATAATCATAATGCGACCAAACGCCGTTGCCGCTCCAATTATTAGTAATATCGTTGCCGTTGTTAAGGCTGAACTTCTAAAGATTTCATATAGGTGCCTCCATTTTAATTCTCTGTATAGAAGAATACCGGCCAGTAATCCATACATAACGGCTACCACAGCTGCTTCTGTAGGAGTAAAGAAACCACTGTAAATGCCACCCAAAATAATGAGTGGGACTAGTAATGCCCACTTTGCTTCCCATGCAGCTTTACCTATCCGTTTAAACGAAAAAGGTTTTCCACTACCTTTATACCCTTTCTTTTTTGAGAAATAAAACGCGTATGCCATTAAAGCAATCGTAACGATCATACCAGCACGATACCGGCAATAAACAAGTCTCCAACAGAAACACCACTTGTCACTCCGTACACAATCATTGGGATGCTTGGTGGAAGAATAACACCCAGTGCACCTGCAGCAGCAACAAGCGCCGTCGCAAATCGTTTATCGTACCCCATTGAGACCATTGCTGGAATCATCATTCCCCCAACGGCTGCAACAGTAGCGGGGCCTGACCCGGATATAGCTGAGAAAAATAGACATGTAACAATTGTTGCCATTGCAATACCGCCGGTTAAATTACCAACCATTGTCTCTGCAAGTCCAAACAGTCGTTTCGACAAGCCACCCTTCCCCATAATTTCTCCCGCTAAGATAAAGAACGGGACAGCCATAATGGGAAATGAATCAATAGACGTAATGAATGCCTGTGCCAAAAACTCCAATGGCATCGTTCCTGTGTAGATCAATGCAAGAAGTGAAGCAAGACCTAAAGCAATACCGATCGGTACGCTTAACAGAAGTAATGTCCCAAAACTTCCAAATAGCACAGCAGCTGTCATGCGAAGTCCTCCCCTATCTTTCTCCACCAGAGGCGATCGTTGGTTCAGTACTTATTTCTGACTCGCCATCATCTATTCGTGGATTAATCCCTCTTAAGTACTGAATTTGTTTGATGAACTGCTGACCTATTCGGATGCACGTCAGGAGCATACCAACTGGTGCAGCTAGGTAAACAACGCCCATTTTTAACTCCAAAGCAGGTGTTGTTTGTCCCCATTGCAAGATCTGTATCGCAATCGCTCCTCCGTAAACAATCAAAAAAACAGCAAAAGAAAAAAACAACAGATTCACAATCATATTCAAAACGACCTTGCCTTTTTCGTTGAATAACAGTAAAATCGCGTCAATTTTTATATGACGTTGCTTTTTCACACCATAGCTTACGCCAATAAAGACGAGCCAGATAAAACAATATCGAGCTAATTCCTCTGACCATCCAATAGAAGAACCAAATAAGAAACGCATGAGAACTTGAGCGGAAATTGATAGAACCATAACACCAAGGATTGCAACGAGAATAAACTCCTCTAAGTATCGATCCAAATAACGGACAACTTTCAATGTAGCTCCTCCTTCCCTACTCTTTCTCTGCGACAGCTTGTTGGATTTGTTCCAACCAGTCGTTGTCATACTCATATTCATAGCGTACTCGCACTGGCTCGGTAGCTTCCCTTAACCGCTCCACCTCTTCATCCTCTAAATGGGAAATTGTCATTCCCTGTTCTTCTAGGTATTGGACGCTATCAACAGCTTCTTGCTGATTCGCTTTCCTTTGCTCGATTTGTACCTCATCAGCTACTTGAGTAATCGCTTGACGTTCTTCCTCAGTTATTGAATCCCAAAACGGTTTGCTCACCATGAATGGGCTCGCATTGTAGATATGATTTGTTGTTGTCAAATACCGTTGTACTTCATAAAAATGGCTATTAACGACGTTGCCAATTGGATTCTCTTGGCCATTAACCGTTCCTTGTTCAAGACCTATGTACAATTCTCCATAATTCATTGGTGTCGGATTTCCTTTAAGTTCACGCCACAGCTGCAAATGCCATTTATTTTCCAGTGTTCGGATGTCGAGACCAGCAATGTCCTCAAGTGAGTGTACTTCTCGGACATCATTGCTTAACATCCTAAATCCGTTTTCCCAATAATTTAGACCAATGACATTCTGTTGTTCAAGTTCATTCAACAACCCTCTCCCCACCTCACCATCTAATACGTAGTAGGCTTCTTCTTCATTTGTAAAAAGGAAAGGGAGCTCAAATACATTAAAGGAATCGGCGAATTGAGCAATCGGACCTGTAGAGATTGTTGCTGCCTGAATCGTATTTAACTGCATGCCTTCAAATAGTTCCCGATCACCGCCAATCTGGCTGTTTGTATATACTTCTACAACGATCGATCCATTTGTTTCTTCTTCCAATCTGTCGGCAAATAAAAACATTGCCTGACTAAGCGAACGATCATTTGGTGTTGCGTTTCCGATCCTCATGACCGTGGACTCTTCTGCTTCTGATCCTAAGCTACATGCTGAGCATATAAAAATGATGGATGCTGTCATCGTTAACTTATAAAGCGGTTTCATTTAATCCCCTCTTTCACAAACAAATGAAGAGCAAAGGAAATACACGCAATCTACATCTTTACACTGCTTTTCTCATTTAGTTCAACTCGTCTTTTTTCTTCAATTGAAAGGCGTATCGCTTCTAGCACTTCTAATGTCTTTACGCCTTCCTCTCCAGTAACAAGGGGCTCTTCAACTCCCTTTATCACATTCATAAATGTTCTAATTCAGCAACAATAGGATCAACCCTCTCTTTAGTTGAAAGGACTTTTTTTTTCTAGTGGGTGTTCCCAACCATACGCCTCATCGGCATATGTATAGTGTCGAAAACTTGGAAAAGCCAGGCTTCCTCTCGTTCCAAAGAAATAGTAACAATCCTCATCATAAAAGTGGTACTTGGTGTTTTCTTTCAGATTAAATTCATAGGACCAAGGAGACGGAATACCGTCCGTCAAAAAATAATTAATCGTAGCACCATTTGTTGCTTCTAAAACTGCCGATACCGAATCCTCGACCTTATTTCTTCTAAGTATATTTTTTCCAACGGCGTAAACGCTTTCAATATCAATGCCTGTTACATAGCGCAAATTATCTATATCATGAATGCCATTAATAAGTAACGGGCCTCCCCCTGCATTAACACGCCATTCCTCTTGAAAATATGACCGATCTTTCGCAAGCACCCACATCATATTTACTCCAATTAAATCCCCAATCACGTCGGCGTCAAGCACGTCCTTTAATTGCTTAATCTGACTGGAAAAACGTCGATGATGTCCAACTAAAAGCTTGACCTGTTTTTCCTTACAATAGGAAACCATCTCATTCCCTTGTTCAATATCATCTGCAATAGGTTTTTCGACTAAGCAATGAATACCACGATCGGCGCAATAAAAAACGGCTTCCTTATGCAATCGATTAGGTAAAGTTATGATAACTCCATCAAGTTCGTTTTCATCAATTAACTGTTTGTAATCTTGATAAAGTGTGACGCCAAGTTCCCTTGATCGATCCATTGCTAATTGATCATTTCCAGCCACAGCAACAAGAGTAAGCCCTTTCATTCCTAACACTTCACATGCAAACTTATATCCATGATTTAAACCAAGAACCGCAATTCTCATCATCCGCCCCCTAATTATACTAGTATACAAGTTAGTTTGAATGAAACACTCATACCTCACGTTTAGATATGAGCGTCAAAATACTCGGCATATTTCTTCATAATTTCTTCATAATAGCTTGAGATTTTACTTAAATGGTTAATCAACAACGCTTCTACTTCATCGGCTTGATTCGTTTCAATTAAAACAACCATTTGTTCATGGTCATCGATAATCCGATCCATTTGACGTGTTTCAAAAAACTCAAGATAGCGCATGCGATTTACATGCCCTCGAACTTGCCTAACGATGCCACTTAATGTTTGGTTGCCACATATATCAAGAATTTTGTCGTGAAACACCTCATCATACTGATAAAATGCATCCACATCATCTGATACAGCTGATTGCCGTTGTTTAGCGATAATCGCAAGCAATTCAGCCTTATACACGTTCATTTCGGGTAAATTCCATCCCACTTTTCTGCAACTTCTCTAAAAGCGGTAATTTCAAGACTTTCCCTAACGCGATATGATTCCTGTACTTTTTTCTTGGATATATACTGTACTTGAATACCTTTTGTGGGATGATTCGTAAAAACTCCTCCGATGCAAGCAAGTGAATCGCTTCCCTTACAGGTGTTCGGCTCATACCTAATTCATTGGCAATTTCGCTTTCAAAAATCATTTGACCCGGCTTATATTTAAGCGTGATAATCATGTTATAGAGGTATTGGTACACTTCTCCAGCCAAGGTCTTACGTTCAACAGAAATTTTCTTCATATTCCTCAACTCTTTACTATATTCGAATTGTTTAAATTATATATGCGTACTAGTATACATGTCAACGCTTTCTTTTCGTTTATTTGTGAATAGTCTCGTTTACATACTACTATTAAAGGTGAAATGATTAATTAAAACCAATGGGAACCACTGTGGAAAAACACTGATGAGCTGGGTTCCCAGCCACGAAAAGGAAACGGAGGAAAGTCCATAACCTCTTTCTTTATTCAATAGAAAAAGAAACTAACCCAACCGGTCTCATTGTCATAATCCCTTTTAGAACAGCTCCATTAATTTTA
>BAXC01000081.1 GCA_001310375.1 Bacillus sp. JCM 19041
CCCTAAAATGATTCAAAGTTTTTCTGCTAACACTGACAGGCTTAAGATTATCGGTCTTGGCATGTCAAATGCTTTTGTGCACTTGCCGGCGCTACAGTCACCCAATACACTAATTTCGCAGACGTTAGCATGGGAATTGGGATGATTATTATTGGTCTTGCATCTGTTATTATCGGCGAATCAATTTTCGGTAAAGGTTCCCTTGTGAAAATTACATTTGCGGTTATTCTTGGTGCTGTTATCTACGCATTATCGTTGCCTCGGCACTCCGTGTTGATTTCCTTCAAGCTGGCGACTTACGTTTAATTACTGCTGTCATCGTCATTATTGCACTTGTAGTACCGACGATTATTGATCGACAAAAAAATCGACGGCGTAAAGCGAAACGAATGAAAGAGTTGCAGAGCAGTACAAAAGGAGGCGACCAGATTGCTTCGTCTTAGTAATATTCATAAGATTTTTAACGAAGGTTCGGTTGATGAAAAAACAGCTTTGGATCAAGTTAACTTGCATTTAGAGCATGGGGATTTTGTTACGATTATTGGAAGCAATGGTGCCGGAAAATCAACATTAATGAATTTGATCGCCGGTCACCTTCCACCTGACACAGGAGCAGTCGAGATTGATGGAAAAAACGTCACAGCTCTTGCTGAACATGGAAGATCAAAACTGATTGGCCGCGTATTCCAAGATCCTCAAGCAGGTACTGCGCCAACAATGACAATCGAAGAAAATATGGCAATCGCTTATAGCCGTGCTAGAAAACGTTCCTATTTCAAGATTGGTGTAACGAAAAGCAGACGGTCTTTCTTTAAAGAGCAACTTGCTTCACTCGGACTTGGGCTTGAAGACCGCCTCTCAGCAAAAGTTGGCTTTCTCTCTGGCGGTGAAAGGCAAGCTTTGTCATTATTAATGGCGACATTTACAAACCCATCGCTCTTACTTCTAGATGAACATACGGCAGCACTCGATCCGTCTCGTGCTGCATTAATTACTAGTAAAACAAAAGATATCGTAGAGCAAACAAACTTAACTACATTGATGGTCACTCATAATATGCAACAAGCGCTTGACCTTGGCAACCGCCTTATTATGATGGATAAAGGACAAATTATCTTTGAGGCATCCTATGAGGAGAAACAACAATTAACTGTTGAAAAACTTCTACAAGAATTCCAAAAGATTCGTGGTGATAAATTCGCAAACGACCGTGCGGTTTTAACGTAGACAAAAAGCCTCTGAGATAAAATCTCTGAGGCTTTTCGGGGTCAATTAGAGTATGGTAATTCCTTGCTCCTCAAAATCCAATTGGCGATGCTTGAAGTCTTATAACCGGCATCAATAACTACATTAGGTGGTTCAAGGTTTTTCATTGATCGGATTAAAGAGAAAGGGAACACTTGACGATCCATGGGACCCGCGGATCTTAAATCGTACCAAATGCTTAAATTGAAATGATCAGCGATTAGCTGACGGCATACACGTAGACTCCTGTGGGAGAAAAGACGAAGTGTATGCCGGGAGTGGGGACAAAGCTGGAAAAACATCAAATCGTCACTCATCAATAAAAAAGCTTGTTGACAGTCTCCTTTTTCTTAAATAACATATTCCCCTACTTGGAACACCCCAAGTTTCTCTGGTCTTATATAAGCTACATCATTTTCTTGTAAATCCAACTCTTTAAAGGCTTTTTTCGGCAATTGAATTTCTATCACCTCTTCTGCACCCTCCCGTAAAGCTTCGATAAAAACAATTGGTCCGACGGGATGAACCGACTGAATGGTGACTTTTAAGTCTGCACCGTCCATATACGTTTTCGATAAAGCAATTTCATGAGGACGCGCAAATCCAACAACTTCTTGTTCATCTACTGTAGAAGATAGTTCCCAATTCGCCTCGCCAACTTGTAATTTGCCTGCTTGAGTGACTCCAGTAAAACGATTTGCATTCCCAAGAAATTGATAAACAAACGGCGTCTCGGGTTCCTCATATACATGAATCGGTGTGCCTACTTGTTCAATCTCACCGTCTCGCATGACAACAATTTTATCAGCGACATCAAGTGCTTCTTCTTGATCATGGGTCACAAACACTGTCGTAATGCCGGTTTGTTTATGAAGTGTACGTAACCACCGGCGCAATTCTTTTCGTACTTGAGCATCAAGAGCACCAAAAGGCTCGTCAAGCAATAATACATCTGGTTTAATTGCTAAGGCGCGTGCCAATGCAACACGTTGCCGCTGTCCTCCTGAAAGTTCAGAGGGGTAACGAGCTTCAAGACCGTCAAGTTTAACAAGCTTAATTAGCTCATCTACAGTTTCCTTTATTTTCACTTTCGTAGGACGCACACTTCGCTTCTGTACATTTAACCCATAGGCAATATTTGCTTCCACCGTCATATGAGCAAACAATGCGTAATGCTGAAAAACAAAACCAACTTTTCGTTCACGTGGTGATACATTTGTCACGTCTCGATCCTTGATAATGATTTGCCCGGTATTAGCCGTTTCAAGCCCTGCGATCATGCGTAACAAAGTCGTTTTTCCAGAACCAGACGGACCAAGTAAGGCAAGTAACTCACCTTGTTCAACCAATAAATCAACATCTTTTAAGACAGCTGTTGTGCCAAACTTTTTATGAATTCCCTTTATCTCAATTGTCAACGATTGCTTCCTCCTCTCTGCCTAGACTCGACCCATTGCTTCACTGCAATCGTAACGAGTGCAAATAAAGACATTAGCGCTGCCACGGCAAATGAAGCCGCAAACTGATACTCGTTATAAAGAATTTCTACATGCAAAGGCATTGTATTGGTCATGCCACGAATTCGACCGGAGACAACTGAAACGGCTCCAAACTCGCCAATTGCTCGAGCACTACATAAAATCACACCATATAATAGTCCCCATTTTATTGAAGGAAGTGTCACACGGAGAAATGTGCTCCACCCACTTGCACCTAGGGTGACAGATGCTTCTTCTGCTTCTGATCCTTGCGCTTCCATTAAGGGAATCAATTCACGAACAATAAATGGCAAAGTAACAAACATTGTAGCAAGCACAATTCCTGGTAAAGCAAAGATAACCTGAAAGCCATTTGCTTGCAGCCACTCTCCAAAAAATCCATGTACACCATAAAGTAGAATAAAAAGTAGACCAGCAATGACTGGAGAAACCGCAAAGGGAATTTCAATTAATGTTATAAGGAGTTGACGCCCTTTAAACCGGAATTTTGTAAGTGCCCATGCTGCGGAAAGCCCAAATAAAGTATGGAGCGGAACAGTGATTGCAACAACGATTAAGGTTAATTGAATTGCTGATCGTGCAGCAGGTTCAGTAATAGCTGCCAAAAAAACATCGATACCTTGTGCAAATGCTCCTGTAAAAATAACGATAAGTGGTAGAAACAAAAAAGCCGTTAGAAACAAGAAGCAATCGTAATCAGTACATAACTAACCCATGTTTTTTGTCTAAGCATTACGACGCCCTCCTCTGCCCTAACTTACGCGCGATCAACCATTGTAGACCATTCACCGCTAATAAAAGCAGGAATGAGATTGTTAACATCACAACAGCAATCGCTGTTGCTCCACCATAATCGAATTGCTCCAGCTTTGTCATAATTAACAGCGGAACAATTTCTGTTTTCATCGGCATATTTCCAGCAATAAATACAACTGAACCATATTCGCCAAGTGCTCTAGCAAAGGCAAGTGTCATTCCAGCCAAAAGAGCTGGAATAAGCACAGGAAAAATAACCCTCTTAAACGTTTGAAAAGATGTCGCTCCTAACAAAGCGGATGCCTCTTCTGTCTCTTTATCCAACGCCTTTAAGACTGGCTCGACCATTCGAACAACAAAAGGAAGACCTATAAACGTTAATGCGATCGTCACCCCAAGTGGTGAAAAAGCAGCTTGGATTCCTAAAGGCGCTAACAGCGAACCGATCCAACCACTTTCTGTATAAAGGCTTGTTAAAGCTATACCAGCTACAGCCGTCGGCAATGCGAAAGGCAAGTCAATCATGCCGTCCATTAACCTTTCCCGGGAAATGAGTAACGCACGAGAACCCACGCAATGAGTAAACCAAACACACCATTAATGAGTGCTGCAACCAATGATGATGTAAAGCTTAAACGGAATGCAGCAAATACTCTCGGATCGTTCACCGCATTCCAAAACGTGTCCCAGCCATTATAAACAGTAAATATAAGCAAAGCAGCAAGAGGAATGAAGACGGTAAAGCTCATATATAACATCGTAAAACCTAAACTTAATCCAAATCCCGGAAGTATACGTTTCATAAAGAGCTCCTAAATCTAAGGTTGATAGATTGCATCAAAAACGCCGCCATCTGCAAAGTGTTTTTCCTGTGCTTCCTGCCAGCTACCGAATTTTTCATCAATCGTAAACAATTCTACTTCTGGGAAATAGTCACGATGTTCTTCTAAGATTGCTTCATCCCTTGGACGATAGTAATTTTCTGCAATAAGCTTTTGTCCTTCGTCTGTGTATAGAAATTCGAGGTATGCTTCTGCTACTTCTCGTGTTCCTTTGCGATCAACGACAGCATCTACAATTGCAACAGGTGGTTCCGTTAATATTGACTTTGATGGAGTAACAATATCAAATTCCGATTCACCAAGTTCGTTTGCCGCTAGGATAGCTTCGTTTTCCCAAGCTAATAAAACGTCCCCAATACCACGCTCTACAAATGTTGTCGTTGACCCTCTTGCTCCTGAATCTAGTGCAGAAACATTTTGATATAGTTTCCCAACGAAATCTTCCGCAGCTTCTTCAGAACCAAAAGTCTCCTCTGCAAAGCCCCATGCCGCTAAGTAATTCCAACGAGCCCCGCCTGAAGTTTTTGGATTTGGTGTTACGACTTCAATATCTTCGCGTATTAGGTCATCCCAGTCCTGAATGTTTTTAGGATTGCCTTCGCGTACTAAGAAATTAATCGTTGATGTATAAGGAGAAGAATTCTGTTCAAATTGGGATTGCCACTCTGCATCAAGCAATTCTCGCTCTTGCAAAATATCAATGTCATAGGCAAGAGCCAACGTAACAACATCAGCTTCTAAACCATCAAGAACAGACCGCGCTTGGCTTCCAGAGCCTCCATGAGAGGCATTAATCGTTACTGTTTGACCGGTTTCCTCTTCCCAATACTCTGCAAAAGCTTTATCAACCTCAGCATAAAGCTCTCTCGTTGGATCATAAGAGACATTTAACAGTTCAACTTCTCCTCCGTCGTTCCCGGTCTCTTCTGAATTACATCCTGTAAGAAAAATCAAAGCAACTAGTGGATAAGCCAATTTTTTCATCTTACGAATCCCCCCTTTTAACTTGTATTCTTATGTATTTAGTCGGTATTAAAAAGATAAAATTCTCCGACAATCAAGTTACTTTACGTACCTGTCGGATTTGTTCTTATATTATTCTCATAATTCCGATGTGTCAACAAGTTTTTTAAAAGAAATTTCTAAAATGTAGCTTATTTTAATTCCTGATTGCACTGTTCCTAATGGATTATAAAGCTGGTTATACAAATCAACATGGGTAAATGTAAAGTTAGGATGATGTGCTGCAATATTCTTTGTCGACCAGTCAACTCCATCCTAAAGCCGTCGTGGGAACCATTGCTATTCAAATGTGTTGTCAGTGGCGCTGCCATTCTCCAACACCACTCCCTATTCGTGCTAACTTGACTGGTTTCATCCAACTTTATGCCTATTCTTGATCCACCTTTTATTCATCATTATTATTTATCCCTTACTTTTTTTCACTAAAATTTTACAGATATAAGAACAGGAAATCGAGCACCAGGCGCGCCACGAAAACGCTTATGCTCTCCATCTTAATTGACTGATTTTTTATTTCATAGTTGTCATTCTGTTGTATAGCAGTTAATCTAAAAACGGACATCTAATTGATTGATTGATTACAAAGGCGGAACTTCAGATGAAATCTAAAAAGAAAGTGTTACTCCTTTATATTGTTATCAGCGTATTGTGGATTGTAGGAACAGACCAGCTACTGTCTTCCTGGGAACCAGAACTTTATACCTTATTCCAAAAATTAAAAGGCATTGTTTTTGTCGCAGCAACTGGTATATTTATCTATTTTCTTATGACAAAATCAGAAAAGATCCAAGCGCTACAAGAAGAAAAAGAAAAAGTCGGCACCCTGATCAATTCCATGGTTGATTTCGTCAACTTTAAAGACGGCGAAGGCCGATGGATCCAAGCAAATGAGTTTGCTTAAAGCTATACCAACTAGAAGGAGTTGCTTACAAAGGTAAGAAAGATTCCGAGCTGGCAGAGTACAGCAAGTTTTATCGAGATGCTCTTCTTTATTGTGAAAAGACCGATGAAGATACATGGCAAAACGGAGGAATGACACGAGCTGAAGAAGTCTTTATGCTTCCTAATGGAGAAGAAAAAATATTTGACACAATTAAAACGCCACTATTTCGAGAAAATGGCGAGAGAAAAGGACTCGTTGTCATTGGACGAGATATTACAAAACGCATTAAAGCCGAAAAAAAGTTAGCAGAAAGTGAACTTCGTTACAAAGCATTGTTTGAGCATAATCCTGAACTTGTTTATATGGTTGATCTAAATGGAACTATTATCGATTTAAATGATCAATTTGAAAATGTCACCGGCTATAAACGAGAAGAAGCGATTGGCAAAACTCTGATCTCATTCATTCGTAAAGAAGATCATCCTAGACTACACAAAAAATTCGCACGTGTTATAAACGAACGGCGGTCACACCAATGCAATGAAGTTCAAGTGAATCATCGTACGGGCAAAAAAGTGATTGTTAATTGTGCGTCTGTACCAATTATTATTGAGGGTAAGATTGTAGGGATCACAGGCTATGCTAATAATATTACGAAAATGATTGAAACAGAAGAAAAGTTGCGCACAACTGAAAAGTTAGCTGTTATTGGCGAACTCGCTGCTGGCATTGCGCACGAAATCCGGAACCCACTTACTTCATTGCACGGGTTTGTGCAACTATTTCAGACAGAGAGTAAAAAAGAAAATCCGTTGCATCGCATTATGCTTGACGAATTAGAACGAATCAATATGATCGCGAGCGAACTCCTTGTCTTGTCTCGCCCGCAAGAGATCGCCTATTCACAAACAAATGTTCGATCAGTTTTAACAGACATCGTTCGTCTCCTTAACTCTGAAGCCCATTTGAACGGCGCATCAATACGTCTCAACACTGAAGAAGATCTTTTTGTGAAAGGCGACGCAAACCAATTGAAACAACTGTTTATCAACATTATTAAAAACGCAACTGAAGCAGGCGCTACAATCATAGAAGTTGATTCAAAGCAAATCGATGGCTATTTATGCATCACCGTTAAAGATAATGGATGTGGTATAAGTAGCGATCGGATTGAGAAGCTAGGAGAGCCATTTTATTCGCGCAAAGAAAAAGGAACGGGGCTTGGCCTGACCATAAGTCATAAGATTGTTGAAGCTCATCAAGGCACGATTCATTATGAAAGTGAAATTGATATTGGAACAAACGTTTTTATCTCGATTCCTTTATATGAAGAATAATCCTGCAGCAATTGCCGCAGGATTTTCTTATGTTGTCCAATCTGTCTTTTTGATAAAGAAACTTCCCCCAATAAAACAAAGAACTATAAGAACTACACTAACATAGACAGAGACATAACTTCCAATGACTTTTCCAGAAGCAAGATGCTCAAACATTTGTAAGAGCCCACCTGGAGTGAACTTCGCTCCCTCTCCTAGCAACATTGGCGTAAGCATCAGTGCAAAAGCAAACACGATGCTAATAATGGCTGTTAGTGCTTGGTTGTTTAAAAAAAGTGCCAACCCCTAATGTAATCGTTACAATCACAAGAAGCCATAGGCCATAGACTAGCGATGATGAAATGATTGCAGTAAACGGAATACCACCATATAACAACTGAATATAATAAAACGCTCCAATAAGACCCATCACATAACTAAAAAGCACTAGTACAACAGCCATTGTCCACTTCGAAAACCAATAAGCAAAATAAGAGACCGGCTTTGCAAGCACGAGCATTGCTTCTCCTGTTTTCCGTTCATTGGAAAACACTCCCATATAACCAAGGACCACTGCAAGTATACCGACCTGTGAAAATTGCGCAATCGTATCAATATAAATTTCAACTGCATTCATTTCTGGAAATGCGAGCTCTGCTCCCTCCGGTAAACCGCCTAATGCCATTAATAAATCTTCCATATAGTACATTGTAAGAGCTGCATCGCCCCAAGTATAATAAAAAAGGCTGGCATCCATAATACACGATAACTTCTACATGCCTCAAGCCATTCTTTTTTAAAGAGCACGGGGAACATTTGCATCACCCACAACCTCCTGAAATACAGTCTCAAGCGTCTTGCTATTAGCTGTAATTTGCTTGAATGGTACATCTGCTTCACTTAACTCTTTTAAAAGTGGATGCCGAATATCTTTGTCATCTTGATCCTTCACTGTAAACATGTGACTACTTATCTCTAGCAGCCAGGTTGGTTCTTTTTCTTTAAGACGATTGGCAAAAGCAGTTATGTCCTCTGAAGCTTCAACAGTTAGTACGTTACTTTTTGTATAGGAGAGTAAATTAGAAAGCGAAGTTGACTTAATTAACTTTCCTTGATGAAGCATGAGTACATCATCGCAAATTTGTTCCGCATCATGAAGTACATGAGTTGAATACATCACAGTCCGATCCCCTTTTAATCCTTTCAATAAATCCATTACTTCCGCTCTACCTTTTGGATCAAGTGCCGATACTGGTTCATCTAACAACAGCAGTTGTGGGTCTCCAATTAAAGCTTGCGCAATTCCAAGGCGTTGCTTCATCCCACCAGAAAATGTATTTATGCGCATACTGCACGCATCTGCCAGTCCAACTCTTTTAAGTAATTGCTTCGCTTTGTCGTTTACGATCCCCTTCGCAACACCGCTTAACTCCCCTGCATAAACCAAATACTCGCATGCTGTCATCCAATCATGAAAAGCTGGATATTGGGGCAAAAAGCCAATTGCTTTCCGGAGATCCTTTTCCGTGTCTGAAGAAACCATTTGTCCCGCACTTGGTCGCAATAGTCCTGCTAACATATGGAGAAGCGTTGTTTTACCAGCTCCATTCTCGCCAATAAGCGCTGTCATTCTTCCTGGTTGGAGCGTAAACGAAAGATCGTTGACCCGTTTGTCTTTCGATAAACCTTTTACATCTAGTTTCATTTCGAGGCTCCTCTCCCAAATAGGAAATAAATAATTGGTCCAAATAAATTGATAAACACAATAATAGGTACCCAAGCCCATTTAGGTCCTTTTGTATGTGGTCTTTTAAACAAATCAACAAGCGCCACGATTACTAGTATAAACTGAATAAAAATAAGAGGTGCGAGCAACTTAATCAATTCCATATAGTCCATTTAACGACCCTCCCGATTACGCAACTTAGGCTGAAGCCACTTAGTCCAGAGAAAATAAGCAATAAGTGGCGTAGGAACTTGAATACAACCCCAGATCCCCCAAAACCACTTCCATTGATCATTGCTTCGGCTATGAAAAAATAAAAATAAGCTTTGAGCAATTAATAATGCGGCTAATAGGATTAGCACCCACAATGGAATTGACTTAAGCTCTTCCATTCTGACGATCCCCCTTTTTTCTACGCAACAGCAAAATAAACACAACTGCTGTAGCCACTGTTACGATCCCATAAATAAAAATTAAGAGAATAGGAGTTGTTGCAAATCCAAGAACCGCTATGCTTGCTAGCAATAGTGCTACACAAATAAAAGCGACAGCTTCTTTTCGTTGCTTACGACGTGTTTCACGAACAAGTTGAAGCAACTCAATTTCTGACGGCTTCTCCATTTCGCTCCGGTCAATCATTTCCAAACCTTCTTTCAGTCTCTTTTCTGTTTGATCAATCATGGCCAAGCTCCTTCCTTAATTGGTTCATACCTGCATTTACACGAGATTTCACTGTTCCAACAGGCACTTCACAAATTAACGCCATTTCATCGTACGAATATCCATAATAATGCTTTAGTAACACAGGAATTCGTTGAACATCCTTTAATTTGGCAAGTGCTTCTTTCACTTCAATCCAATCCGTATCCTCTTCATGTCTTAACGACCACCGAAGTTGTTGCTCATGTTGAAACGCTCGCTCACGTTTTTCTTTTCGTTTGCCATCAAGCCAAACATTTGTCCCGATACGAATTAACCATGTAGAAAATGCCGCTTTTTTTACTTTATAAGAACGGATGCTGATGATCGCTTTCGTCATTGTTTCTTGTGTGAGATCTTCTGCGAGCGCGGGCTGCATCGTTACTTTTAAAAAATATAAATAGATGAATTGATAATGTTTACTAAGCAATGCGGTAATCGCCTTCTCATCACCTTTTTGCGCTTGTTTAATTAACTTAGCTTCTTCTTTATCCACGGATTCACCTCGCTTTCGATTCTTATACGTATAAAGAAGTCATTTCGTTCATATGTATTTTTTTCCAATCACCTTCAGTCTATTCTTTTGCGCCTGACGATTGAACTTAAATAAATAGAACATTATTTGACATTCGGTTAAGCAGATCAATGTATATCTACCCTCATACTGTGTTATATTTCTTATCATGAAAACAGGGAAGGACTGAACACGTAATGAAACTTAGTATACTTGACCAAGCTCCCATCTCTAAGGGCTATACATCTTCTGAAGCTTTGCAATTTGCAGAGAAACTCGCTTTACTCGGCGATGAACTAGGCTTTCAACGCATGTGGATGGCCGAACACCATAGTGGGCCATCTTTTGCCAGTTCCGCTCCTGAAATTACAGCCGCTCATCTTGCCGCAAAAACAAAGCAGATTCGTATTGGTACTGGTGGCGTCATGATGATGCATTATTCACCGTTAAAACTTGCTGAAGTGTTTAAAACACTTAGTGCGCTTGCTCCCGGTCGTATTGACTATGGTGTTGGGCGTGCTCCCGGTGGAGACCACCATTCGATTCAAGCATTAGCCGAAGGTCGACCTTATACGCCAAATGACTTATACGATAAATTTGCTACGAGTTTACAATTAATAAATGACCAAAAAACAAACGATCCCTTATATAATAAAGTGATGGCCTCTCCTCACCAAGTTGCTTTACCAGAGGCATGGCTCTTAGGTTCAAGTGGCAATAGTGCACGTCAAGCAGGTCGTCTCGGAGTTGGCTATTCATTCGCCCAATTTTTTAATGGCGATATGTCCAAAGACATTTTTGATGCATATCGGACTTATTTTGAACCTTCCTATTTTATGGAAGCGCCTATCATTAATGTCACTTATGCTGCCACTGTCGCAAAAACAAAAGACGAAGCGGAATTCTTTGCACGACCAATTGATTTATCAAGACTTTTCCTTGTTAAAGGACAAATCCGCCAAACGATGACACCGGAGGAAGCGAAAGATTTTCCACTTAGTGAAATGGATCAAGCCATTATTGAGAAAAATCGCAAACTCCACCTTGTTGGCACAGCAACAGAAGTTGCGCGCCAACTCGAACAGGAACAACGAAAGTATCAATTTGATGAAGTGATGATTAATAGTAATCAACATTCCTATGAAACACGATTAGATAGCTACAGATTGCTTGCAAAAGAGTTGATTTAACAGTTAAAAGCATGTGCCGATAGCACATGCTTTTCGCTTCACTCTTTTTCATTATTGCAGTCATACTCGATTAACAAACAGTCGCGTCTCTTCCTTCGTGTAGCTCGTGTAGAGGTAAGTATTTCACTTCCTTAAACCACATTTCTGATAACAAGCAAGCGCTCGTTTATTGTGAACTTGAGGTCCATAACAATTTTATCCGCTTTCACTTCATCAGTTAAATACGTCACCATCATTTTAACAAGGGTTGTTCCAATTCCTTTATTCCAATAACTACTTTCTCCAATAAATTGATCCATTCCATATATATTGATTGAACCTGCGTAGCCGTATCGTACTCGCTCTTCATCATCAATTGGATAAAATTGCATATAACCGATTGGCACACCCTCACACTCGACCATGCAACGTGTTACACGATCTTTTCTATAAAACCTCGTACTAACCCGTTCTAAGGAAGAAGGATTATCTCTTCCATCGTAATACGTAAGAACAGTTGGATCCGTTAACCATTTTGCTAGAATATGCTTATCACTTTTACATAGGGCTCGAATCTGGATTTTCTGTTGAATGAGCACAATTAAATCCTCCCCACTTCTTTTTTCATAGGCTATGACTAGCTTGAAGTAACAAAACGATACACTCGTCTCGGTCTGCCTCGCTTGCCTGATTGTTCTTCACCTGATTGTTCAATGACGCCACCGCGCTCCAATTCTTGGAGAATACGACGCGCATTTCGTTCTGTGCTTTGAAGCCATTGTGCCAATTCCGATGAAGAAAAATGAACTCGATTCTGTTGCTTTGCTTTTGCAATTATTCGTGCAATAGCAGCTGGGCTAATCGCTGTTTTGGTTGCTGCATCACTAAGCTGCATTTGTGCATAGTGAAGCGGATCTTCACCTCGACCAGCCTCCAATACTTGCTTCTCCTCATCAACTAAAACGATTGTTGGGTTGTCTGACTGCTTGCTATAATCCAACGCCATCTGTACATGGCGTTCAGCTGCAATTGCCGTTCGACCATATCCTATTCCGATAAACAATTGAAGTTTTGCACTCTGCCCGATATCTTCAATAATCTCGTAAGGCCACCCTTGTTCTTCAATCTCTCCCCTAGTTGTATAAATCTCAAAATGACCATTTCCAACCTCAAGGAAAGAACCTTGCAACGATTCAGCGTATTCGAGCAAACGTTTTCGGACAATAAGTTCCTGATGCTTTAATTTATATGAATACGTAATTTCTTTTCTTTCAGTCATTGAAAAAGGCACTTCAGCACCAACAACTGCTATTTGTGCTTTTTTGTAAAACAAGTAATTTGCATGCTCTTGTATTCGGGCAAGCGTCTCCCGAATAACAGGTTCAGCTGGTCTTACTCGATAGCAAGGCACCCCCAAATCGATTAATGCCTTATATACGCCTCTAATACACGTAAATGCGAGAGTTGATTTTCCAGAATCGTAGGCTTCTTTATGATAGTGAACAAGCGTATCATGAGCCACATGACCAGGATAAAAGAATGTATCAATCGTTAAGTATTTCAACGAAAACTCTGAAATCAACCAATTTGTATATTCAGGCGAAATCGTATCTAAACTTACAGATAACGCTTTCTCCTCTGATTGATACAACGCTTCAAGAAAGGTCCCTAACAAACTAGAACCTTGCAAAGGTGGAAACCAAGCTACTTTTTCGGAAACAACATTAGATTCTATACAGATTGAATACGGAGCTTGTCCAGAAAACAACCATTGATCGACCATTCCAATTTGTTCTTGGACAAGCGCTGGTGCCTCCGTTACGTGTGTATATGTTAACGGTACAACGGTAAAATTTTGATATGTGCTTGCAATCTCGACGATTTGCGAAACGGAATCTTCGGGTCCTACAACACCTAGTCGGATATTCATTTTACTCACCTACCTATACATAAAAGAAACGCTCCAAATGCTCTGGGAGCGTTTCTTTTATTTTACAATGTATCAACTAAATGCGCCAATGCACTGACCGCAACAGGTAACGCTGCTTCATCAAAATCAAACAAACGATGGTGATGTCCCGCTGCAAGCGGTGTGCCGTAAATCATGTATGCTGCTTTTCCTCCTGCTTCTTGTACATGTCGCATCATATATGTAACATCTTCAGATCCACCGAGGGACAAGTTGTCTTGCACTGCGGAAACATACTCGCTTTCCTTTACCGCTTCAGGAATTGCCGTGAGCCACATAAGATCGGTTTCAGCCGCTAGTCCTTCACCAACAATGTCAATCTGTGCTGATACGCCATGCATTTGCGCAGCACCCTCAATCCTTCTAAACGCTTCTTGTTTCATATATTCATTTTCACGCGTCGAAGACCCACGTGTCTCTAACTGAAGGAACGCATTACCAGGTATAATATTGCGTCCACTACCTGATTCCATATAGCCAACATTTATCCGTGTTGTTCCATCTCCATGGGGAGCAATGGCATGAAGACCTAGTACCAATGAAGAAGCAGCAACAAGCGCATTTCTCCCTTCATGTGGACTCATTCCTGCATGAGCCGTCTGTCCACTTAATTCTACATCGATTTTCGTTGTCGCCAAAATGTCTGTTGCACCTGAGACAAGTGTTCCTACTGGCAACGGTTTAATACCTAGATGGCCACTCCAAAAGACATCAACGTTATCTAACCAGCCTTTTTGAACAATTGCTCTTGCTCCGCGGCTTCCTTCTTCTGCCGGTTGAAAAATGAGTGTAAAACGCCCGTTCAATTGATTGCAATGTTCACTAATGAAATGAGCAGTAGCAATTCCGATTGCAGTGTGCCCATCATGGCCACATGCGTGCATCATCCCGGCATGAGTTGAACGAAAGCCAAGTTTTGTAGGGAGATGGGTTTCTTCTTCAGCCTCTTCGATCGGCAATGCATCGATATCAAAACGCATTGCTGCATGTTTGCCTTGCCTTCCTGTATCTAGAACGGCGACAACACCCGTGAGTCCACCTTTGATTTCTTCAAGAAATTCTTTTGGTACGCCATGTGTAAGCGCTCGAGCTTCGTGCGCAACAAGCGTTTCTTCACTCGGCACCCCGAACCGTGCCTCTTTATCCATTACATTTTCACCTGTATAAAGAGTGAATCCAAGCCCTTGTAATTGTTCTACAATGTACTGAGTCGTTTCATATTCGCAAAAGCCAACCTCTGCTCGCTGGTGGAGTTCACGACGCCATGTTTGCATCTTATTTTCTTGACTTTTGATCCATTCATCGACGTGCTTAGTCATTTGCTCTTACCCCCTCATTTAGCTTCTGCAACGATTCAACCGCAACTGTTGCCATCAAATTCATGCCGTATTCCATCGCTTTTTCATCTATATCAAAAGCAGGATCGTGAAGGGGGCGCTGTACATCTCGTTCGGCAATCGCCGATCCAAGCCAAAAATAAGCTCCAGGGTACTGCAATAAGAAACGACCAAAATCCTCACCAGCAAGACTGGGACTGACAATTGGTGTAGCATCAGGACCGAAAAGTGTTTCGGCTTGCTCCTTCACCACATTCGCCCAAGATGGCGTGTTAATTGTCGCAGTATATCCTCTTTGATAGTTAATATCCACACTCGCCCCCATACCATCTGCTACTTGGACAACAAGGCGCTTAATATTTGTCTCTACTTGTGTGCGCACTTCTGGCGAGAGTGTGCGAACTGTCCCTTCCAGCGTCACTTCACTCGCAACGACATTATACCGATCTCCACCTGTTATTTTACCAATCGTAATAACAGCTGATTTCAATGGATCAATATTACGGCTCACGATCGTTTGTAAACCAGAGATAATCTGGTTTGCCACGACAACCGCATCAACCGTTTGATGCGGCATACTTGCATGTCCACCAGACCCTTTTACTGTAATTGTAATGCGATCGGAATTACCCATCATTGCTCCAGGACGAACACCTATTTGACCTACAGGTAAATCAGGCCACACATGCTGACCAAAAATCACATCCGGTTTCCACTTTAAGAACGTTGTATCTTCCATCATCGCTTGTGCTCCACCAATCGGCGCATCTTCTTCTGCTGGTTGAAATAAAAGCAAGATTGTCCCTTCAATTTCTGCTTTGCGCTCCTGTAAAGCCGCTCCAGTGCCAAGCAACATTGCTGTATGTGCGTCATGTCCACACGCATGCATCACTCTCTCTTTTTCCGAGCGATAGGAGACGTTATTTGCTTCTTTAATTGATAGGGCATCAATATCAGCTCGCAGCGCAACTGTTTTTCCTGGCTTTCCTCCATTAATAATACCAATTACTCCATAACTTGTTTCCATCGTTTCATATAAAATTCCCACCTTGTCTAAGATCGCACAAATAAACGTGCGGGTATTTTCCTCTTCATGACTCAGTTCTGGGTTTTTATGCAAGTGACGACGCCACTCAACCATGCGTACATGCATCTTGCTCGCTTCTTGTTCAAACATGTTAACCTCTCCCTTTTCTTGCCTTACTCCCCTTTGTAATCTGTTACACCTGGACCAATCGGCAACTCAAAGCCAGTCCACACAATAAATAATATGACCCATAGTGCTAAGATGACCAGTGTATATGGAAGCATCACAGAGAATAATGTTCCAAAACCTGCGCGAGAATCATATTTCTTCATAAATGCCAAAACCATTGGTACGTAAGGGTTCATCGGTGTAATGACACTTGTTGATGAGTCACCAATCCGGTATGCAAGCTGAACAACCGCGGGGTGATAATCAAGCAACATAAACATCGGAATAAATACAGGGGCCATTAATGCCCATTGCGCTGATCCACTGAAGATAAACAAATTCAACAATGTTGTTAAGAAAATGAATCCAACAAGAACGCCAACACCCGTCATATTGACACTTTCTAAAAACTCTGCACCACTTACAGCGATCCATACCCCAATATTGCTCCAATCAAAATACGCTATAAACTGGGCAGCAGCAAAGATTAATACGATGTAACCAGCCATGCTTTTTATCGCTTCGGCCATCATTTCTGGAACATCTCGTGTTGATTTGATTACACCAACAGCGACTCCGTATGCAATCGATACGGATAGGAATAAGAATAAAAGCAACGGAACGATGTTACTTAAAAATGGAGAATCGACGATACTGCCGTTTTCCCCTCTTAAAACACCGTTCTCGGGAGCGATTAGTAATAAAACCAATCCGATATACACAGCCCCAACTAAACCAGCAATTTTTAATGCTTTGCTTTCTTTTGGTCCTACATTTTCAATATCCTGTCCTACGTAATCCTTTGCACCATATTTCGGATTATATTTACCAAGTCTTGGCTCAATGACACGTTCTGTTACAACGGTACAAATGATTAACAACATTACAGCAGATGCTGACATAAAGAACCAGTTATCAGTCACCATAACCGACATCTCTGGATCCATCGTCCGTACCACTTCCGTTGAGATGCCCGACAAGAGCACATCCGTTCCTGCGATTAAGATATTTGCCGTAAAACCGGCACCTACCCCAGCAAAGCCAGCAGCCATACCAGCAATCGGATGCGCCCGAGTGCGTAAAAAATCATCGCACCAAGTGGTGGAACTAGCACATAAGCCGCGTCAGAAGCGATATTTCCAACAATCCCTGTCCCAACAACCGCAATTGTTACAAGCTTTGCCGGCGCTTTCAATATCGTGCTCTTAATAAATGTCTCAACTAAACCAACTTGCTGGGCAAGCCCAATCCCTAGCATCATTGTTAACACTAGACCTAGAGGGGTAAAGCCAATAAAGTTTGAAATCATCGATTCCAACATATACATTAAGCCTTCTGTCGATAAAAGGCTCTGTACAGCAGTTTCTTCCCCAGTACCCGGATGGGTAAAAGAAACTCCTACAGCTTCAATAATAGCTGATATAAGTACAACCGCAATTGCTAAGTATAGAAATAGCATAAATGGATGCGGTAGTTTATTCCCTATGTATTCAACGGAATCTAACACCCTTGTTCCTAATTTTTTGTTGCTTTTTGCTTCACTCATCTCATTCACCTCATTTTCGGACATGTCTTTAATTTATTCCTTAAATATTCCTTAAAAGAGAATATAGCATTCTTTTAATCTATTGTCTTTATAAAAATCAGAATTCCGTGTAAGAAAATCTAACACTAAAACGAAAAAGCCTTGCCCAGACAGCGGGCAAAGCATATAAAATATTTTTTATGAGCGAACTTCAAACCAAACTTCACCAACATCTTGATTGATGCCCCCCCGTATAACGACAGGTAATCAAAATCGTTCCGAAAACGCAGATCAGCTGTGCCCCAATTAACCATCGCATCCAATCCTTCCTCTACATAAGAAATAGGTAACGAATGAGGATGTCGTTCAATAACAGTTAATCCTGCATCAAGTACTGCATTATAGAGTGTTGTTGAGGTTTGACAAATCCCTCCGCCAACACCATCAACAAAATCACCATCCATAATAACAGTCGCTTCTTTATATCCATTTTCGAGCGTTCGCTCTCCAGTGACTCCGTTAAACGTAAATGTATCTCCGCTACCAAGGACAACATAATCAATACTCTCAGTGGAGAGGCGAATGTTCTCCATTCTCCCCCCCACACTCTTATCAAATGTTGTCTTTCCTTTTCCTATAACCTTATCATTCATATTTTCAATATCGCTTACTTTTGCGGCAACTTCTTGCCGTTCAACAGGAAGAACGACACTCCGATCCCATACAGGTAGTTGAAGGATGTTTTCAATTAATTCAGCTTCGTACAGAATGACATGATCTTTTCCACCGATCAGCTCCCCATTTCTCCATTTCACGGGTCGCATCGCTTGATCGTAACCACTTTCTCCTCTAGCTAATTCACCTGCCCACTCACTTAAATAGTCTTCATTTATTAAATCTATAGGGAGCAATTCAATTTGCTCTTCCCCATCATATACTGCGATTGATAAATCTGGAATTTGTTTCTCTTGTTGGCCAATATTCTTTGTAGAATTAAAACTCCCCATCTGCGCCTCGACTTGCCCACATGCAGATAAGCCAATAAACGAAATAAAAGCTATAAATGTCAATAACTGTTTCATCGACACACCCCATATCTTTTTCTAAATTCATAGACTTGAGCAACGACAACAACAAACTACCTTAGTATCCTTACCTTCATCATGTTCTGATGTTCATTAGGCAATAAACCACTAAGGTCTTTACACGTCTGATTTGACGAAAAGCAAGAAAACGCACGATAGAAAAATTGAAAGGAGAATCATTTTCTTGAAATAATTCATATATTAAGCATATGCTAAAATCCACATTTTGGCAAGAAAGAAATTCAAAAGTTCTACCAATGTCGGCATATTTCTTACCAATCATTCTTTCTAAAAGAGGAATTCTATTAAACTATGGTAAAATAACATATATTCATGTCTAATGACCTGTGTAATCCCACTTCTTTTTCACCTTATTTCATTTTTATGTTATTTCTTACCTTCCAACAATTTGTATTCAACTGCATTAAAAAAAGACCGATTTTAAAAACCGGTCTTCACATTCACTGTTTTAACGTATTTCATCTTTTCCATACAAATACTTCCGTAACGCATGTGGAATATAAATCGATCCATCCTCTTGTTGATGATTTTCTAAGAGCGGAATTAGAATGCGAGGAGTCGCAACTGCAGTATTATTTAATGTAAAACAATACTGCAGTTCTCCCGCTCATCGCGAAAACGAAGATTTGACCGTCTCGCTTGGAAATCCGTTACATTTGATGATGAATGAGTTTCTCCGTAACTGCCACGACTTGGCATCCATGTTTCAATGTCGTACTGTTTGTAATTCTTTTGGGACATATCACCTGTACAAACCGCAACAATACGGTATGGCAACTCAAGCAAACGCATTAATTCTTTTGCATTCTCTGTAATCTCGGTTAAAATTTGATCAGATAACGTTAGGTCGTTTTTACATATAATAACTTGTTCGACTTTAGCGAACTGATGCACACGGTACAACCCACGCACATCACGTCCGGCAGATCCCGCTTCCCTACGAAAACAGTTTGAAACAGCGGCCAACTTAATCGGCTCACTCATATCCAAAATCTCGTTACCATAATAACCAACAAGAGGCACTTCTGCCGTTCCAACTAAATACTTATTGTCTTTTTCCAAATGGTACGTCTGATCTTTTCCAGTCGGAAAAAAGCCTGTGCTATACAGGACTTCTTCATTCGCCATCAAGGGAACATCCATCATTGTAAACCCGCGCTCATGTAACAAATCAATAGCCAATTGCTGAACAGCCCGATGAAGAAATAAACCGTTATTTTTTAAAATATAATTACGTGTACCAGCTACTTTTACGCCTCTTTCTATGTCAAACATGTCATGCGCCAATCCGAGTTCCATATGGTCCTTTGCTTCGAATGAAAATGCTCGTGGCTCTCCCACATGCTCAAGTACAACATTATCCTCATCTGAGTCACCTACAGGTGTGTCAGATGAAACTAGATTTGGAACCAAATTCATCAATTCATAATATCTATCTTCAACAGCTTGTAATCCGCTCTCTGCATTCTTAATTTGTTGGTTTAACTCACGGACTTCTGTTTTCTTTGTTTCCATTTCTTCTTTTAATTGTTGCTTCGCGAGCACT
>BAXC01000082.1 GCA_001310375.1 Bacillus sp. JCM 19041
ATTCACATTTAATTGTGAAAAATCATTTTGGACAATAATCGTTTGTAAAAATGTCGATAACGGGAATTTTGATGCGTCTGTCAAATAAATCAGCCCATCAAACCAAGAGTTCCACTGTCCAACCATTGTAAATAAGCCAACAGTTGCAAGAGCCGGTAATGAGATTGGCAAATAGATTTTAAACAAGATTCTAAAATGTCCAGCTCCATCAATTAAAGCGGCTTCTTCTAATGATTTAGGTACCCCAGTGCGGAAAAAGTTTAATAACAAGATTAAATTAAATACATTTACTGCGCCAGGTAAAACAAGCGCCCAAATCGTATTGATTAACCCCAAGTTCTGCACAAGAATATAGGTTGGTATTAGCCCTCCGTTAAATAACATAATAAAAACAAGTGCGTACACGTATAACTTTCGTCCTTTAAATTCATGATCTTCTTTTGAGAGAGCGTATGCTGCGAGAGTTATAGTCGTTAAACTAATGATTGTTCCAAGTACAGTCCGATATACCCCATTCCAAAGTGCACGTACAAAATTGTCATTACCAAGCGTTTGTTCCCAAGCAGCAATGGTAAAATCAATTGGCAAAAAGCGTACAAGATTTGCATTCGCTGGTGCAGATGCACTGAATGAAACTGCCAAAATATGGATTAGAGGCAAAATACAAAGAATGCCCAGCATAAGTAGAAAAAACGTATTAATTATCGTAAAAATTCGATATGTTCGGCTTCGGTGATGCATGCCACCCCTCCTAGAAAATTCGATAATTTGCGTATTTATAAGCCAAACGATAGCCAGTAACAATTAGGATAAAAGCAATAATTGACTTAAAAACCCCTACAGCAGTCGCGTAGCTAAAGTTGCCTCCTAATAAGCCCTGTCGATAAACATACGTATCGATGATGTCACCTTTATCGTAAACAAGGGGATTATACAAGTTAAATATTTGATCAAAACCGGCATTTAGAATATTTCCTAGAGCAAGTGTAGCGACAACAATTGTAATTGGTAAGAGCGCAGGTAATGTGATATATAAGACTTGCTGCAAACGATTTGCCCCATCCACAATTGCTGCTTCATACAGACTCGGATTAATCCCTGCAAGTGCAGCCAAAAATATAATCGCAGAAAATCCAAAATCCTTCCATACATCCGAAGTAATGACGGTCACTCTAAACCAATCTCCATCACCTAAGAAAAAAATAGGTTTGAAGCCCATGCTAGTAATCATTTGATTAACTAACCCACCGTCTACGGAAAGTAGATCAAGCAAAATACCGCCTAATATGACCCAAGACAAAAAGTGAGGCAAATAAACAAGTGTCTGAATAGAACGTTTAAATGCCATGACACGTACTTCGTTTAACAATAATGCAAACATAATTGGAATAATTAATTGAAATACAATCTTAAAGCTAGAAATAACTAACGTATTCCAAATGACCTGCCTACCTTCACTAAATTCAAATATTCTCCGAAAATGTTCGAAGCCCACCCATTCTGACCCAGCAAAACCAAACCAAGGCTTGTAATCTTGAAAAGCCATAATAATCCCGCCTAGGGAATGTAGTTAAATATGATTGCGAGAAGGATTGCAGGAATAACAAGCACATGAAGAGGCCAGTTCCGTTTCATGTTCCATGCTTGCTTACGTTTCTTTTTGGGTATTTGCCGAATGACATCTTGCCTTGGTTGAACCATGTGTACATCACTCCTTTTATCGGCATCTAAATTCTTGTGGCGTCAAGTTGAATTCCCGTTTAAATACTTTAATAAAATACGATGAATCTTTGTAACCAAGTTCTTCTGATATTGATGAAATTTTCTTGTTTGTATCTGTCAATAATGCAATCGCCTTATTCATTCTTAAGCGACTCATATATTCTGTGAAATTTTCTCCTGTCTCCTCTTTAAAACGCTTAGACACATAGGCAGGATTTAAGTACAGATAGGCAGCTACATCCTGTAAATTGGGATTGTTATCTGAATGCGCTTCCACAAATTCTTTCACTCGAGTTGCAATTGGAGCACCTTCTCTTTCCAAATCAAATGGTATCGCCTCATGATGCTGTACAGTAGAGAACCGTTCTCTAGCCTGATCCCAAAAAAGAAATAGGCTTCCTATTTTTATAGATATCGGTATATGCAGCTTTTTTTTTCACATGTTTCTTTAGTAAAAACAGCTGTTCCTGAAGGTTTTCATAAAATACGGTATCTTCTTGCTCTAAAAGTGGATAAAGCAGTACTGCAAAGAGATGTTCATCAATTTGGTGTTTAATTACAACTGAATGTTTAGAAAGATAATTGGAAACAGCGAGTTTGATATCTTTTACTGCAACTCGTTCATTCACGTGAATAAAAATAAAAGCGGCTTTTGTTTTTAAAGAATATGGCATACCATAGGCCTTTAACTCCGCTTTTAAATCTTCCGTTGATTTATCACCCAATAACCATGCTCAATAATCATTTCACCAAAAGAATCAATATGACTTTTTATGCTTCAATCGAACTTTCATTTACATACTTTTTACTTTGTTCTTCTCGCCTTCTAATTATTGCTTTCTCAACTGCTCCTAATAATTCTTCATCACGCACTGGCTTTAATAAATAATCAACAGCTTGTGCTTTAATTGCTGCCTGTGCATAAGCAAAATCAGAGTGTCCAGAAAGCAATATACACTTCGGGTTGTACTGACTTTCTTTAATCTCTGTAAGTAATTCTAAACCTGATTTTCCTGGCATTCGTATATCTGTTACAACAACATCAATAGCATGGGTAGAGAGGATGGACAATGCTTCATTTGCTGTGTAAGCACAATGAACTCTTGAAATGCCAATTCCTCTCCATGGTAAGCTCGCAAGCCCTTGTAAAGTAGCATCTTCGTCATCAACTAGCAATAATTGAAACATGGTCTAACCTCTCCTTTCGTAGCTGTTCATTTCTTCCCATAAAATGTCGACTTGTAAGCCTCCCAGTGATGACAAAGATAAGCGTAATCCAGAACGACCTCCATAGCGTTTTCTAAGCCTTTGATGCACATTTCTCATCCCATAGTTTTCTGTTAACACTTCTTCTTGTTCCAAAGCCTCAACCATATGGTCAATTTCTGTTTGCCCCAGCTTTCCACCATTGTCTTCAACAGAAATTCGGCAATACCCACCTTTGTTTTCACCAGTTATGCGAATTGTACCTATACCATCAATTTCTTCGATCGCATGAACGATAGCATTCTCTACAATCGGCTGAACTAATAATCGTGGAATTGACCAATCTTTAAGCTCTTCAGCTACAGAAATAGAATACTCCAGAAGTCGTTTACGAAGAGCATGGATCGCCAAAAAGTTATCGACAAGTTCTAATTCTTCCGAAATTGTTGTTTCAGCTTGTTCTACTTTTGTTCGATAACGGAAATAATCACCTAAATGGAGTGCCATCGCTTCAACTGCATCTGTATTGCGCACTTTCGCCATATTTTTTATGTAAAAGAGGCAATTGTATAAAAAATGAGGGTCGATTTGTGCTTGCAGTAATTTTAATGTTGCATCTTGTGACCTGATTTTTTCTTCAAATACTTGTTCAATTAACGTCTGAATTTGTTCTGCCATATCATTAAAACCATTCATCGCTATTGCAAACTCCTTTTGGTCGAGAACTTCCATTCGCACCCCATAGTTCCCCTTTTTAAAGGCAAGAATTGAATCCTTTATCCGATCAACCGGGCGATGAATTTGAGTGTAAAGTAACCAGGCTGAAGCTACACCTAGACAAAGAAGCAAACTGACAGATAGATAAAACCATGTTCTTGTTGTAGCAATTGGCTTAAGTACTTTTTCAACTGGGACAAAATCTACAAGTGTCCACTTTAAACTAGGTGATTCTATATAAGTTAATGCATAATTTGTATCGCCATCTTGAAACTGCTCTATACCGATGCTTTCCATCTCTTCTGGAAAGACAAATCCATTATGAAATAAGTCATTATCCTGTGCTCCTAGTGGCTTAATTGAATCAAACGAATGATGATACAAAATCGCATAGCCGCCGTCCGATGATTTGAGTTCACTAAGATGTTTACGCATGCTTTCAACATAAATCCTTGCTTCAATAATTACCCCGCTTGTTTGTCTTTCGTTTTGAATAGGAAATTGTACATGTTGCACAAAATAAGGACGTTCATTATCCTTACTGTTTTTTTCATCCACATACATCCAAGATAGAGCAAGCTCATCAGGACGTTCAGGTGATGACGACATTGTCGTTATTGACCTTTCCCCATCAGGTAAAAACATTGAAACATCTACTAAAAGATACTTAGTTGTTGATAAAGTAAGATCTTTTTTTGAATTCCCATTTGCAATTCTACAGCTTCGTATGGACGCAATAAATCAACGTTGCGTAATCTACTCGTTTCAGGATCAATACTTAGCGCAACTAAAAATTGAGATACTTGTCCTAAATCCGCTTCCAATCGATTCATCGATACTTCTAACCTGTTTAAATTCCTTGATTCAATTTCTTCTCGAACAACTTGCTCACTTACATAATTAGAATACGCATATAAAGTTATAACAGGAATTAAAAGCAATACAATGCTAACAACCATTTTCTGAAACAAGCTCAATTGCGCAAGCATCGGCCATCACTCTCCTCTGCCCTAGTGTACATATAACTCCACAAGAGCGAAAAGCTTATTTTTTTGACCGGTCTTATTATTTTGAAATACTGTTGCAAAGAGACTAGTAAGAAGCAGCGCTTAAATCGAAAACAACGCGCTGCTACTTCGGCTTACTTATGTTTTTTAGTTGCTGTTTACTGTGTCAAACCATTCATTTACTTCAGCTGTAACATCATCGCCACCTGAACTTTTCCACTGTTCGACCAAAGCGTCAAATTGATCAATAGAAGTTTCACCGTAAATCATTTTGCTAAATCCTTCACTCAACATCGTATCAAGAGTGTCTCCTCTATCAACCATCGTTTGTGTTGGGGCACCAGTAAACATACTAGGTACCTGTGCCTCTGCTCCATCAACAACAATTCTCGCGCCTTCCCACGCTTCTTCAGGGTATTGAAGATACATCTTCTTTTCAAAAGGTGTTTCAGGTTCTATTCCACGTGCAAAATCAGCTAGAGTATTGATATACAATGATGGGATTCTCGCTCCGTCATAAGTCAATGTATATTTAACAGGGTCAACTCGCCCACCTGGAATATCATCCTCGCCATACTTTACTTCATCACCTTCAAATACATAGTCATATCCTTCAGCAAAGCCATACTCAAACTCTCCACCTTCTTCTGGATTTGCATAGTTATCAAACAAATAGTTTTGATAAACAAAGAAGGCTTGGATTTCATCTTCAGTAGCATTTTCGTTAATCATAACGGAACCATTTTGAGCAGTTACACCCGTCGATCTCCCTTTTTCACCATTAGGACCAGTAGGGATTTCATATGCCTTATATTCAGCTCCTTCAACATTTTGCTTCAATTCTGCCAATGGCCAATCTGGCATCCAATGTGGCCCAGCAATAATCCTGCTCTTCCAGCCGTGAACAGTTCTGCTGCTTTTCCTTCGTCCCAAAGCCCAGATTCAGGATGAATATAACCTTCATCCATCCAACGTTTCATTGTCTCTAAACCCTCCTTAATTTCTGGCTGAATACTGCCATTAATTAACGAACCATCGTCTGCAAGGCTCCACTGATCAGGCATTCCACCATATGCTCCAAAAACCCAATCAACTGTAGACATCCAAGTGTTGAAATTATTTGTAAAACCAGTTGCTAATCCATATACTTGTTCACCTGTTCCTGTAGGATCCTCATTTACAAAAGCATCCATCATCTCTTCAATATCATCCATCGTTTCAGGAGCTTCAAGCCCTAAATTATCCATCCAATCTTGGCGAATAAACAAAACAGTGTCCCCATTCATTTCGTAATCTAGGATAGGAATGGCCATACGGCCTTCTTCTCTTATATAGGGATCCCATGCATGGGATCTGCTTCCATCGCCTCTTTCCATGCATCCGAGGCATACTTGTCAAACAGTTCACCCACTTCTTGCACGCGCCCTGAATCAATTATATCCTGCGTTAAGGGACTTCTAAGAGCCAAAATAGATGGGAGCTCCTCATTTGCAGACATACTTAATTGTAATTTTGTATCAAATGTATCTCCAGGCCCACTTGTTGTCCAAATATAGTTTAAATCAATATTAAATGTGTCTTTCACCCACTGTGTGTGTACATTATCTTGAATAGTTTCACCATCTCTGAAAAAAATATCTCCTGAAACATGTTTAATTAAATCAAGAGTGACCGGTTCCTCAAAACGATCTGGTAATTCATTAGCTGAAGCAACTGGTTCAATCGTACTCTCTTTTTGTGATGAAGAATCACTGCAACCAACCATAACTAGAGCAACTACACTTGCAAAGACAACTGATTTATATCTTTTCAAAGCCATTCCCCCCTGCAACCCACTTATTTTTTCATTTCAAAACAACATTGTAAGCCTTTTCATTAATTAATATAACGCTTTTTCCTTTGTACTGAAATATGACTATTTTTAGGTTCACGGTACTATTTCTATCTTTTCTACGAGTTTTATCATTGTATCTCTTCGATACAAAAAACTTGATTTAAAAATCAAGGTTTTTTGCTAAATTAATTTCAATGAAATTGAATCAGCTACCGGCTTAAAGCCAATTTGTTGATAGATATGATTAGAAGTAGGATTCGACAGATCTGTGTATAAAAGAACTGAGTCATACCCTTGATCCAAGCACAGTTGACTTAAAGCTGCCACACAGTCAGACGCATACCCTTTTTCTCTTCTATCGCTTGGTGTATACACGAGATTTACGGTTATGCTTTTATTAATTGGTCGTGTTGTATTAGCCATAGAGACTGCCTTACCTTCTATTTCATATAAATAAAGGCCGTTTTTTTGAAATTGCTGCTGAGCCACCTTTTTAGCTTTCTTAAGCTGTATTGTCTCACCTGGGGTGACACAGGTTTGAAAATCAGCAATCCACATAGAGACTAGAACAATATCTTTTTCTTCTAATTTACGCAAAACACCATTTGTTTGGATCAATCGCTCAACCTTTGTTAGTGCGTAAATTCTTTGTTGCATATGAATGTTTACTTGTTTTCCTTTTTATCATTGGCCAGTGCGTCTGCTAAAAGAAGAGTTGGCTCATTTTTGCCAATGAGATGTGTAATGTCTGTATGAGATAACACTTCAGCAAATAACTTTGCTTCTGATCGATCAATAGACAAATGAAAAGAAAAAACGGCCTGTTTAGGGATTGTTTGTAAGCAAACAATTGCAGGCGAACCAGAGCGGTAACCGATGGCCATAAACAATGGTTTTACCCCACTCTTTAACGATTGCATAAGAAGGCCAAGCAAGAGGCTATTTTCCCACTCTTTTTTGAGCAGGGTCGGTGCTGCTTTTTGATAGAACGCTTCTTTATCGCTAAAAAATGCAACCTCCATATGAATTCTCTCCCCTTTAATATGTTAGATAAAAAGCATCTCCTCTGGAGATGCTTTGTTTGTTTATGCCCGTTCTTCCACTAGTGCTGCAATTGTTGTAATCACTTGAACTGCCTTTTCCATATTATTAACGGACACATACTCATATCTGCCATGATAATTTTCCCCACCTGTAAAAATATTCGGCGTAGGTAAACCTTTATAAGATAACTGCGATCCATCTGTACCGCCTCTAATTGGACCAACCTTCGGTTCAATTGAACATTTTTTCATTGCATCTAATGCGACATCAACAATTTCTTGCATTGGTTCAATTTTTTCACGCATATTATAGTATTGATCTCGAAGTTCAATAGAAACATTCTCTTTTCCATGTTTATCCTGCATTTGTCTTACGATTGCTTCCATTTTTGCTTTTCTTGAAGCAAAGTTGGTCCGATCAAAGTCACGAATGATATAGTTCAACTCTGCATAGTCTGTCGTCCCTTCCATAGAAAGTAAATGGAAAAAACCTTCATATCCTTCGGTGAACTCTGGCGCCTCTTCAGCTGGCAATTGGGCATGAAATTCCATCGCCCGTTTCATTGCGTTTACCATTTTATTTTTTGCCGTACCTGGGTGTGTGCTCACACCCTGAAAAGAAACTTTAGCAGCTGCCGCGTTAAAACTTTCGAATTGAAATTCACCAAGAGGTCCTCCATCTAATGTATACGCAAAATCAGCACCAAAGGCATCCACATCAAAATGCGCTGGGCCTCTGCCAATTTCTTCATCTGGGGTGAATGCTATCCGGATTTTGCCGTGCTTTATTTCAGGGTGACGAAGAAGGTAATCCATTGCAGTCATAATTTCTGCAATCCCCGCTTTATCATCTGCGCCAAGTAAAGTTGTTCCGTCTGTTGTAATAAGTGTATGACCTTTGTAACTAGAAAGCTCTGGGAACTGTTTTGTTGAGAGTGTTACCTCTTCATTTAGAACCAAATCAGATCCATCAACATTTTCATGGACTTGCGGGTTCACATTTTCCCCTGTGAATTCAGTCGCTGTGTCAAGATGAGCTAAAAACCCTATAACAGGGACTTGCTTGTCTGTATTCCCTTCAAGTGTCGCCATTACATAACCGTTATCATCAATCGTTACTTCTGTTAATCCGAGGTCTTTTAATTCATTAACGAGTAAGTGCCCAAGTTCAAGTTGTCCTTTTGTTGTTGGTACTGTATGACTTTTCTCTGTTGATTGTGTATTTACTTTTGCATAACGAACAAAGCGTTCAATAATTTGCTGTTTCATTTACAGTCGTCCCTTCAATTAAGTACTTATTATTATAACAAACCATGATCAGTTGGAATACCTTCTTCCTAATTCTTAGAATCTTCCTACTGACTTAAACCACATACTTCCCTGATGGTATGGTAAGCGACAAGATCGTTTATTTTGCAAATGGCGTATTGATTTAATAGAGCTAACTTTTTTCTGCTCGAATAAATCTTTTATTTACTTATTATAAACAGCCTTGCTTTTTCATTTTTCTTACATTATACTTCTAAGAAATTATACGAAGCATTGAAAAGGACACGAACCAAACTCTCCCTTTCTTTTTAGAGAAACAAGGTCGCCGGCTGAAAACCTTGTAAGAAAAAGATTTGGTTTACCACCTTAGAGCTATTACGGGGAAGATAAAGTATCCGTAATCGGTCGTACCGTTATCTCGTTTAAGCATAGAACTTTTTGTTTTATGAAAGTAGGTGGAACCACGACCGCACTCGTCCCTTGTGATGGATGAGTGCGGTCTTTTTTATTGGCATAACATATGAGCAATGAGAAGGACACACATAAACAAACGTTTCATTTAACAGAGAACAGGGCCTTGGCTGAGAGCCTTGCAAGTAGAAATCGTTTATGTACCACCTTTGAGCTATTGCGGGGAATTACAGTATCCGCAATCGGGCGATCCGTTATCTCGTTTAAGCATAGAACTTTTTGTTCTATGAAAGTAGGTGGAACCACGACCACACTCGTCCCTTGTTTTGGATGAGTGTGTCTTTTTATATTTTAAGGAGGCGATTTATCATGACAATTGAAAACAATCACCAAAAACTTGGCCAGGAACTTGAGCTATTCACAACATTGGAAGAAGCTCCAGGTATGCCATTCTTTTTACCTAACGGATGATTATTCGTAATGAATTAGAGGCTTACTGGAAACAGATCCATCAAGCCAATGGGTATGAAGAAATAAAAACACCTATTATGATGAAACAATATATGTGGGAACAATCAGGGCATTGGGATCATTATCAGGAAAACATGTTCTTTTCATCTGTAGAAGATCAATCTTATGCATTAAAACCAATGAATTGCCCAGGTGCTGTTCTTCTATACAATCGAAAAAGGAGAAGCTACCGAGAACTCCCCACTCGTTACGGAGAGTTAGGACTTGTTCATCGTTACGAACAATCAGGATCTTTGAATGGTCTTTTACGCGTCCGTTCATTTACTCAAGACGATGCCCACTTGTTTGTTCGGCGTGACCAAGTCGAAGACGAGCTTGAGCGTGTACTACATCTTGTTGATCAAATTTATTCCGTTTTTGGTTTCGACTATCACGTAGAATTATCGACTAGACCAGAAGATTCAATGGGCTCACAAGAATCTTGGATCATGCTGAGGCTGCCCTCGAATTCGTATTAAATAAAAAGGGAGTTTCTTATAAACTCAACCCTGGCGATGGTGCTTTTTATGGCCCAAAAATCGATTTCCATATCCAAGATTCGAAAGGGAGAAGCTGGCAGTGTGGAACGATTCAACTTGATTTCCAAATGCCAGAGAAGTTTGAGTGTTCATATGTCGATGAAAAAAATGAAAACCAGACACCAATTTTGATTCACCGCGCAATATTTGGAGCAATTGAACGTTTTATGGCAATCTTAATTGAACATTACGAAGGTGCTTTCCCGTTCTGGCTCGCACCCGTTCAAGCAGTGATGTTGCCCATCCATTCTTCTCATGGCACTTTCGCTGAAAGTATCTTGAAAAAACTCGAAGTTGCTGGTATACGAGTAAACCTTGATGACCGAAATGAGAAATTCGGATTAAAAATTCGTGAAGCACAAAAACAAAAGATTCCATACATGCTTGTGATTGGAGATAAAGAAGTGGGCAACAACCTTGTTTCGGTTAGAAATAGAAAGGGCGAACAAAAAGACATGACCGTAGAGGAATTTATTCGATTCGCTAAGAACTAAGTTTTAAAAGGAACTTTACTTGATAAATATTCGAAAACAACATAATGTAGCCAAGGCTAAATGACACTAGCCTTGGCTACTTATTTTTATTGTTCTTTTGTTATCCTTCCATCTTCAATGACAATGACCCGATCACATAAATCAAACATTCGTTGGTCATGAGTAATCATCACAGCAGCTTTCTCTTTTGCCTTTACTTCTTTTGCCAGAGTTTCTACAACTTCACGGGCTCGTTTTGCATCCAGGCTAGCAGTTGGTTCATCCGCTAAAATTAAATCTGGATCATTCATCCATGCCCGTGCAATCGCGACTCGTTGCTTTTCTCCACCAGATAAATTGACTGGGTATTGCTTCGCCCTATGAGACATCCCTAAAGAATCTAAAAGTTCTGCTGTTCTTGTCTTTGCTTGTTTTCGGTCCATTTTCGCTAGTTTTGCAATATAAAGAAGCTGATCTTCAACCTTTAAATACGGCAGCAAGTGGGCGGATTGAAAAATGAAACCTATTTGATTAAGACGTACATCGCTTCTCTCTTTTTCACCCAACTTTGAAAGGTCTTTTCCGTTTATTTGTATCGTTCCCGAACTTGGTGTGAGCAGTGCTCCAGCTACCGAGAGCATTGTACTCTTCCCAGATCCCGAAGGACCTGTTATACACACTAATTCACCAGCCTTTACGGATAGTTGGACACTTTTTAACACGTCAACTTTCCCTTCTCCGTCTCCAAAAGATTTTGTTACATCTTGAAAATCAAGCATTATCTTCATTCTGCTCCTCCTCCTATTGCCTCAAGTGGGTCTACTTTCATCACTTTTACAAGTGATAACAATGAACCGAGCACCGCTACAACAATGAACAAAGCAGCAAGCAAACCGATTAATTCAGCATCTAAATGAAACGGCATCCCTTCTGGTAATAAATTACCAATGAGCAATGTCGCTCCAATTCCGAGCCCTACGCTCACTGCTGATAAAATAACGATTTGTAAAAAGACAGCTTTAGCCAACTCTTTCGACTTAGCCCCAATCGCTTTTAATATGCCAAACTGCGTTAGCTTTTGGATTGTCATAACATAAAAGAAAGCTGCTAAACAAATGCCGATATAATAAAAAGAAACACAATCATCATCGTTAATGAACCTTGCTCAGCACTGTATCCAGGAATACCTGAGAGAACATCACTATGCGATACAACGGCACTCTCATCTAAATCGCTTGATAGTTGTTCAGCATCCCCACTAGTTAATGACTCCATAATGAATCCACTAACAACAAATTGGCCGCCTCCCATTTCCGACCAATCTTCCTCTGACACATGGAGAATAGGCGAGTGCCCATAGCGCTGGCTCTCTGAAAATCCTACAAGAGTGAATGTCATATCGCTGGCTGAATCAATAATCGTTGACCCTATTTCAAACCCCTCCGCCTGTAGAGATTCATCCGCTACAATTTCGCCAGCCATTGTAGGAGCATTCCCTTCAATGATTTCTGGGAACCAATTACTGCCACTTTCAAATGACATAAAAGCGATATCAGCAAGTGATCCATCTCCGTCTTCTACTTGCGCCATATGAATACCCATTGGCTCTGCCACATCCGAAAACAAGGAAACAGTGTCTTGATCGTATTCGTTTATAATAGATCGCGTTAATTGATTTTCAGCTTCTTCACCTAACACGAAATAATCAGCGTCCATATTCATAATTCCAGCCGCGTTATCAGCTGCTAAACCTTGCGCCAATCCTGAAACGAATAACACAAGAAAGGAAAGCAAAAACATAATGAGCGCAATAAGCGCATATCTCAATTTAGCATAAGCCAATTCGCGCGTCGCTAAAAACATATACCCACATCCTTTTAACTTTGATACAAATAGAATAGGATTGTTCTATGAACGGAGAATGAACGAATACGGTCTTTTTATTTTGGTAAATACACGATAAAGCTTGTTCCTTCGCCCTTTTCACTTATTACTTTAATTATTCCTCCATGAAGAGTGACAATTTTATGAGCAATGGATAACCCAAGACCATTGCTTTCCTTTTTACTTGTTCGTGCCTTATCTTCCTTATAAAATCGTTCAAAAATATGTTCTTTCGCTCCTTCGCTTATGCCCTCGCCAGAATCGGTCACTTCTAATCTGATCCATTCATTTTGGTCACTAGCTTGAATTTTTATCATTCCATCCGTTCTCGAAAACTTCATTGCATTGGTAAACAGATTCATCCAAACTTGATACAATAAGTTCTCATCTCCATCAACCAAATATTCGGAACATCGGTTTCAATGAACAGATCTTTCTCACGCCATGTGAATGAAGTGGAACGAATTACTTCTCGCCATTGCTCTTGAATTGACACCGGCGCAGATTGAATGGCTCCATGTTCAAGGGAAGCGAGTAATAGTAACTGCCTACTTAATGACGACAATCGTTTGCTTTCCGTTTCAATTTGCTTAATATAGCGAGTTCGTTTCTCATCATCAATTCCCTCATTTGAAAGAGCATGTGTCATTCCTTGAATTGTTGTCAATGGTGATTGAATTTCATGAGATACATTTGCTACAAATTCCTGACGCATAGACTCGAGCTGTTGCAACTCCTTTGCCATGTTTGAAAAACTAGATGCCAATTGGCCGATTTCATCTTTTCTACGAATAGGTACATCTACCTCAAAATAACCAGCAGCCATTCTCTTTGTTGCATCAGATAACTGTTCAATCGGTTTCACAATAAACCGAGTTGAGATAACAACAAATAAAATACTACAGACTACCATCAGTGCGACAAGGACCGCTAAAAACTCTCGAAACTCACCTAGTTGTTGTTCGATATTTGGTCTAATAAAGAGACCATGTTGTGCTCCATTTATTTCAATTGGGACACCAATAGAATTGCTTAGTTCATTATTAAAAAAACCAGTGATAAATAATTGCCCTGAATCATGCTTAATACCGTGATACGTTTCTCCATTTAATACCCCTTCGATGATACCTGACGAGAGTAACTCCTCTCGAAAGGAACCACCATAAAAAGAAGGCTCATGTATCTCATCAAACACTGCAAGCTGATAACCCAATTGACCAATATGATCGAAGTATCGATCAGCATTTACGTTCGTTTCTCCAAAAAAAGCTTGAATCTCTTCTGTGACCTCTGTTAGTTTCTCATCGTTTTGTGGTTTTAAATAGATCTGATAATAAATATTCGTCAATACAAATGCAAACAACCCACTTAATGCCATCACAGCTAACGTCGTAAAAAGAATTCGTATATATAGTGTCTTCAAGATAATACCTCGAGCTTGTAGCCAACGCTACGAACGGTGTTGATTTTAATTCCTGTGCTTTTGTTTTTAAACCTTTCTCTCAATCGCTTTATATGAACATCAACCGTGCGCTCATCGCCTTCAAAGTCTATTCCCCATACATGTTCGATTAATTGATCTCGACTATAGGTACGGCTTGGTTGACTTGCTAAAAACGCGAGTAGCTCAAATTCTTTTAGTGGCAGCATAAGTATCGCCCCGTTTATCTCAACTTCATAGCTCTTTCGATTAATAACCATATGCCCAACTGTAAGTTGTTCCAGTTTGTCCTTTTGAAATCGACGCAACAAAGCTTTGATTCGAAAGTGAAGTTCCTTTGGTTCAAACGGCTTAGTAACATAATCATCCGTCCCCGCTAAAAAACCTTTCGTCTTATCTTGCAGCTGATCTTTAGCCGTTACCATTAAGACCGGAATATCATAATACCTTCTGATTTCTTCGCATAGTTCATATCCATCCATAGTAGGCATCATAATATCAACGATCACCAAATCAATGTTTTTTTGGTCGAGTACGTTTAATGCAATTTGACCGTTTTCAGCTTCAGTTACATCAAATCCTTCATTTAGTAAGAAATCTTTTATAAAATGACGAATTTCTGGCTCATCATCCACTATTAAAATCGATTCATTCATCCGGATATATCTCCTTAATTGTTGTCCTTTCTATACTATTGCCAAGTCACAAGAAAAAATCAAGGAACGTTTAATGAACGTTACAAATATAAAAAGCTAGATGCTACCCTTTTTAGGTAGCACCTAGCTATATCAACGTCTAACCTTTTACTCCAGTGAGTGCGATCCCCTCAATAATTTGTCGCTGTGCAAAGAAATAAACAACAAGGACTGGTACGACAGAGATCGTTGCGCCTGCCATTAACAGAGGCCATTGAGTAACATACAACCCTTTAAACATTGCAAGCAAGAGCGGAACAGTATACAAACTCGTATCACTAATGAATACAAGTGGTTGTATGAAATTATTCCAGATACCTATAAAGGAGAATATTCCAAACGCCGCAAGAGCTGGTTTAATTAGGGGAAGCATAATTCGCATATACACGTATGCGGGATTTGCTCCATCCATCACAGCAGCTTCCACCATTTCTTTAGGAATGCCCATCATAAACTGGCGTAATAAGAAAACTCCAAAAGCATTAAAGATAGCGTTAGGACGATAATTGACAAGTGAGTATTTACCCATCCGATATAATCCATGATCAAATAAAGCGGAATCAATGTCACTTGCATTGGTACCATCATCGTTGCTAAAAAAGCGATAAATAATACGTTCGAACCAGGAAATCTAAGCTTAGCGAATGCATATGCAGCCATAGAACAAGTAATAATTTGACTAAAAACAACAATTGTAGAAATATAGAAACTGTTAAAGTAGGCACGGCCAAACGGCATTGCTTGAAGAGAGTCTGTAAAATTACTCCAAACAAACGGATCCGGAATCCAGACAGGTGGGACTGCAAACATCTGCTGAAAGGACTTTAGACTACTTAAAGCCATCCAGATAAATGGACCTGCCATCACGATTGAACCAATGATTAGTGCAATATGAAGCATAATACGGGAAAAACGGAGTTGGTTCCCTTTTCTCTGTTGAATTACTGGTGGTTTTGACTTTATGATTGGATTATCTTCCGCCGTCTTCATAATGCACCCACTTCCGTGAAACCGTAAATTGAATCAATGTAAACGTCAAAATGATGACAAACAGAATCATCGCTGATGCTGTACTTGTACCAAAGGAATTACGTGTAAATGCTTCATCAAAAATATGGAGCACTAATGTATAACTCGCCTTGCCAGGACCACCTTGAGTCATTACATAGGCTTGGTCAAACACTTGGAATGAAGCAATTACCGTCATAATAGCAACAAAAAAAAGTAGTTGGAGAAAGAAGAGGAAACGTTATATGGCGGAATTTCTGCCATACTGTTGCTCCATCAATATCCGCTGCTTCATAATAGCTTCTCGAAATCCCCTGTAAGCCAGCCAAGAATATGACCATATTTGTTCCAAGTCCCCACCAAATACTTAACATTGCAATCGATGGAAGCACTAAATTTCGATCTGTCAGCCAATTAGGACCATCTATTCCAACCATTGCTAGTAGTTGATTAATTAATCCGAAGTCTCCATTTAATAACCACATCCAGATAACAGCAATTGAGACGGAACTCGTCACAACTGGCATAAAGAAAAACATTCGATAAAAGTCTTTTCCTTTTACTTTATTTAAAGCCAATGCTGATAACAAAGCGGCCGCAATTCCACCTGGAATGACAATTAACGAATAAACCGTAGTATTCCTTAATGCAGTCGTAAAGTTAGAGTCTTGAAATTGTTGGATATAATTTTCTAAGCCGATGAATGTTCGTTCGCCAAACCCATCCCAATGCATGAAGCTAATGCCAAGAGCAAAGATGAGCGGGAGCAGCGAGAAAACAATCATACCAATCATCTGGGGAGCAATAAATGCATAACCCCACCATTTTTCTCGCTTTGTATACATGATGAGTCCTCTCCTTTATCAAGCAAAGAGGGGAAGATCCCCTCCTTTGCACTCTTGTTTATTCGCTATCAAGCGCATTGCGGGCTGTATCAATTGCTTCATCTAACGCATCTGCTGCAGTTGTATCTCCAAGCATCATCAGTTCATAAATTTCTAGTAAATCATCGGCTAAACCTGGCGATGTATACTCATAACTAATGACTCGACCAATGTCTCGCGCGTCTAATAAGTATTGTCCGTGTTCTGGTTTATCTTGATTTAATACAATTTCATCAATTCCATTAACTGAAGGAACCGCATTACCTTCTCCATCAAGTCGGATTTCCTGTCCTTCAGTGGACGTATAATACGTAATAAATTCCATCGCTTCTTCAATATGGTCACTATTTGAATTTGCAGCCATGTATGCCGTGGCGATATTGGCTGTCTCTAATGTATTATCCGTATTCGATGGCCATGGGATGTAATCAAAATCAAGATCTGTTTGCAAGAACATTGGTGTTAACCAGCGCCCTGCAGAGACAAATCCAACTTGATTAGACATAAACATTGCTTCAATTCCTTGACCATCTGGCATTGTACCAGCATAAGTGAAGTTGCCTCCATCAATCATCTCACTCACATATTCAAAAGCTTCCAGCACTTTAGGATCAGAGTCGGCAACAATCTCTTCATCAGTCGCAAAGTTGCCTCCATTTGTCCAAATCCAGTTCAACATATGAGGATGGCCACTTTCTTGCATATACCCATGGTTGCCCGCTTCACTAAGCATGCCTGTTACTTCAGCAAAAGCATCCCAATTCCAATTGCCTTCTTCATAATACTCTTGTGGAGATTTAGCTCCGACTGATTCAAGTAATTCTTTATTGTAGTACATCAAGTAAGGATTACAATCAACAGGTAGACCATAAACAGTTCCATCTACACGAGATGGACCCCAAATGTCTTCAGCAAACTCATCCTCTGATACAAACGACCCTTCAGTGCCTAAAAATTCAGATAACGGTTCGATTGTTCCATTTGAGATAAGTGTGGACATATTTTCTGTACCTACATAAAAGACATCTGGTGCTTGCCCTCCTTGGAGACGAGTCGTAAGTGTTTGAAAGTAGTTATCGTTGGGCAATCCAGTTAATGTAACCTCAATATCGTCATGTGCTTCATTAAATGCATCTACAGCTCGGTTGTAAACATCAAGTTCAGCTGGATTACCCCAAGCCGAGAATGACAATTCTACAACATCGTCATTCCCACCACCAGAACTTCCCTCACTACATGCAGCTAGCAATCCAACAGCCAATGCCGATACGCATACATACCCAATTGTTTTCTTCATTTTTTCAGCCTCCCTATTCCATTGAAATCGTTTGCAAGTTATACTATAGAGATAGACGTTTTTTATCTACTTCTTCAGCTATATGGCTATTACTTACGAATAGTATACAATGCAAGCGCTTTCTTTAATCTAGTAAGATTTTTGCGAATAGGGGTAATTTTTTGCGGTCTAGACCGTAATATCACTATGATTAAGGAGGAATCGTCCATGGATAATAAGCCATTGTTTACACGAGGATCTCATTCTTTTACGTTTCAATTTTTCCCCGAAACGGGTTTACTTAGTTTATGGAATATAGGTTGGGAAGTTCAAACGAGTCCTAAGTATTACTGGGATGGTAATGCCCGCTTTATCGACAATAATACGATTATTTTTCAGTACACGATTTCTGGTTATGGAATTTTAGAAATGGATAATACAATATATGAACTACAACCACATCAAGCGTTCCTTGTTTCGGTTCCAGGCGACCATCGTTACTATTATTCAAAGGAAGCAACGGAACCGTGGGAATTTATATATATCGCATTACAAGGACCTACTGTACGAGATATTTGGGAGCGTCTCGTCCGAAAATCGGGCCCTGTATTAAAAATGGAACCTGATTCTCCTTTAATTCGTTCCCTTTTCGCCATCTACGCAGAAACAAAAGCAGACCGATTAAGAGATCCGTACGTGGCTGCTTCACAAGGTTATTTATTTCTTCTTGAATGTTTCCGCGCCTTGACGGAAGATACTCCACAAGGTGACCCGTATCACTATCAACAAGCGTTAAATTATATTGAAGCAAACTATCATCGCCAAATCTCATTAGATGATATTGCAGAACAGATCGGTTTATCTCGTTATAGTTTAACGAGATTATTTAAAAGGCATATTCATAAACCACCAATGCATTATGTGACAGAGTTACGTATACGAAAAGCCTGTACATTGTTACTTCATACAAACTACTCTGTTAAAAAAATCGCCACTGATGTTGGTTATCTAGACGACAATTACTTTCACAAAGTGTTTAAACGATACACCGGAACGAGCGCAAGTCACTTTCGGCGAACCGGGGATTTGTCCCAACTCCATTCTCCAAAGATGGTTAAATAAAGCAAGCAATTTAAAAAGCGATGAGCATACTCATCGCTTTAGCTTGTTAAGGAGTCTATAGGAATCGAGTCTTATTTAATAACTGCAAAATAATAGGCGCAAAGCTAAAGGATTTGAATACAAAAGACGTCGTTTTGGGCTTTTTGCGAACTCAAACCTTATTCACGTTCATTATCAGTCGGTAGAACCGCCACTTGTGTTTGTTCAAAAAACAGCGCAAGCTTTTGCACAATTGCATGTTTAAGGATGGAAGGGATTTGCTGAAGATATCGAATCAAGAAGAGGGAGTAAGTTTCTTTTAATCGTTAAAATGAGTCAATGAGTATAATGCTTTTGGTGATATGCCAGATCACTTAGCAGAATTAGTAATCAAAGGTCAAAAAACAGCAACAAGTTCTGCGGCCCTTTTCTATGAAATACACCAGTTGCCCTTTCCGAGAGTGGGCGATTTTGCGATTGTCTTAAACGGAAACGACCAACCGGTTGCCATTATAAAGATCGTTGATTTCAAACTGATTCCAATGAATGAAGTAACTGGAGCGTTTGCAATTGCGGAAGGCGATGGTTCCTATGAAAATTGGAAAGCCATTCACGAAACATACTATCGTCAAGAATTAGAATGGTAGGTCTCGAGTTTACAAATGATCTGTTACTTGTTTGTGAGTGGTTTGAAGTT